>CAZRNK010000008.1:8917-18775 GCA_964601435.1 uncultured Oscillospiraceae bacterium
CTGATGCAGCCGGGAGGGCGCACATGCATCGGCGAAAGGAGCCGGAAATATGGAGCAAATCTATCTGGATAACGCCGCCACCGCCTTTCCCAAAGCGCCGGGGGTGAGCGACGCCATGAAATATTATATAGACTGTGTCGGGGCCAACATCGGCCGGGCCAGCTATGGCCCCGCCCAGGCCGCCGCCGGGGTCACCCTCTCCCTCCGGGAGCGGCTGTGCCGCCTCTTTGATTTGGACGACCCGGCCCTGGTGATTTTGACCAGCGGGGCCACCGCCGCCCTGAACCTGGCAATCCTGGGGGCCCTCCGGCCTGGGGACCACTGTATCACCGGCCCATTGGAGCACAACGCCGTCATGCGCCCCCTCCACCAGCTCGCCGCCCGGGGCGTTACCTTCGACCGCCTCCCCTGCGGCGCAGACGGGCGCATAACGCTCTCAGCCCTGGATGGCCTCTTCCGGCCCAACACCCGGCTGGTCGTTGTCTCCCACGCCTCCAACGTCTGCGGTACCATCCAGGACATAGAGGCCATCGGCCGCGCCTGCGCTGTACGGGACGTACCCTTCCTGGTGGACGCCGCCCAGAGCGCCGGCCACCTGCCCCTGCGCTTTCGCGGCGCCCACATGAGCGCCCTGGCCCTGCCCGGCCACAAGGGCCTCCTGGGCCCCCAGGGCATTGGTGCGCTGCTGCTGCGCCGGGACTTTGCAGCAGACATTACCCCCCTCATCACCGGGGGTACCGGCAGCGCATCCGATAAGGAAATCCAGCCTGATTTCCTCCCGGACAAGTTTGAGGCGGGCACCGCCAACCTCCCCGGCATCTACGGCTGGGAAGCGGCCCTGGCCTTTGTGGAGGAGAAAACCGTCGCCGCCCTCCGGGCCCACGAGCAGGGCCTGACGGCCCGTTTTCTGGCCGGCCTGAAGGGTATGCAGGGCCTGCGCCTACTGGGCACTGCGGAGGCAGACGCCCGTGTAGGCGTCGCCGCCCTGGACTTTACCACAATGGACAATGCCGAGGCCGCCCTCCGGCTGGAGGAGCGGGGCATCCTCACCCGCTGCGGCCTCCACTGCGCCCCCAACGCCCACCGCTGCCTGGGCAGCTTTCCACAGGGAGCTGTCCGCTTCTCCTGGGGCTGGGCCACCACGGAGGCGGAGATAGACGCTGCCCTGAATGCACTGGAGGACATCACCGCCCTTGTCTAAGACTTGACAAGGGCAATCCGTCGCCGTATAATAGGCGCGGAAACCCTTATGGGCCTGGGCGCCCAAATTGAGCATAGAAAAGAGGCTTGTCGGGTGAGCATTCGTTCCAAGTAACACACTGGCAGAATGTCTTTCTGCCCCTGGCTGGGTCCCCGTACTGGGTCTAGCCGGTGCTTTGTTGTGCTGTTTGGACGTCTCTCCCCGCCTTTTTTATACCTTCGGATTTTGCCCGATACCGGATGCGATTCGGTTTGGGCCGGTATATTGATGGCTGTGCAGGAGTGCGCTCCTATGCAGCCATATTCTTATCTTTCCGGAGGTAATGCCATGTCTCAGATTGTAGTTTCCAACCTCACCTTTGCCTATGAGGGCAGTTATGACAACGTATTCGAAAATGTCTCCTTCACCCTGGACACAGACTGGCGCCTGGGTCTGATTGGCCGCAATGGCCGGGGCAAGACCACCCTATTAAAACTGCTTATGGGGGAGCTTTCCTACCAGGGCAGCATCTCCGCCAGCGTGGGATTTGACTACTTCCCATGTCCCGTGGAAAACCCGGAGGCAGATGCCATGCAGATTATCTACGACCTGTGCCCGGAATGTCCCGACTGGAGGATTTACCGGGAAATTGCCCTCCTGGACATGGAGGGGGACATCCTTTTTCGCCCCTTCCATACCCTGAGCCATGGGGAGCAGACCCGGCTGTTGCTGGCAGCACTCTTCCTGAAAGAAAACCGGTTTCTGCTTCTGGACGAGCCCACCAATCACCTGGACACCGTCGCAAAGGAGATTGTGGAGCGCTATCTCCAGGGAAAGAAAGGCTTTATCCTGGTGTCCCACGACCGGTATCTCCTGGACGCCCTGGCCGACCACATCCTGTCAATCAACAAGGCCGGCATCGAGGTCTGCCAGGGAAACTACTCCACCTGGCAGTACAATAAAGATTTGCAGGACCGCTTTGAGGCCGCCAAAAATGAACACTTGGCCAAGGAGGTCCAGCGGCTCAGCGCCGCGGCGCAGCGCACTTCGGTCTGGTCCGACAAAGTGGAGCGGAGCAAGTTTCATTCCGACAACAGCGGCATTCGCACAGACAGAGGGTATGTCGGGGCCAAGGCCGCCAAAATGGCCAAGCGCTCCAAGGTCACGGAGCAGCGCCGGCAGCAGGCGCTGGAGGAAAAAGCCACGCTTTTAAAAAACATAGAAAAAGCCGAACCGCTGAAAATCTTCCCTGCGCCCACGCCTCACCGGCGCCTGGTGGAGCTGCGGGACTTCTCGCTGGGGTATACGGAAGGCCACCCCCTTTTTCAGCATCTCCGCCTGGAAATCCAGGTGGGGGACCGGGTAGCCCTGACAGGGAAAAATGGCTGCGGAAAATCTTCTCTCCTAAAATTCCTGCTGGGGGCAGACCTCCCCCACGCCGGCACCTGCCAGCTGGCCTCGGGGCTGACTATCTCCGCTGTCCCCCAGGACTGCGGGTTTCTCCGGGGCAGTCTCAACGACTTTGCGCGAGCAGAGGGCGTGGATGCCAACCATCTGCGCAGCATGCTCCACCGGCTGGATTTGCCCCGGGTGGCCTTTGAAAAAGATTTGGCAGCGTTGAGCGAAGGCCAGAAGAAAAAGGTCATGCTGGCCAAGAGCCTGTGCCAGCGGGCCCACCTCTATCTCTGGGATGAGCCGCTCAACTACATCGACATTCTCTCCCGCCGCCAGATTGAGGAGATGATTCTCGACTGCCGCCCCACGCTCCTGTTTGCGGAGCATGACCGGGCTTTTGTAGACGCAGTTGCCACCAGTACTGTCGAGTTGGCGCAATATACTGGGGCATACGAAGGAGGAGCCTATGGAAATCCTGCACATTGAGCAGTCCAAGTACCATGCAGACAGTTTTCTCGTCTATCTGGACACCGGTGAAAAGTTCCGGGTCTTTCGCTCCATGCTCCGGGAATTTGACCTCTACGAAGGCCGCCGCCTCTCCCCGGGGGAATATGAAGGGATTCGCGCCGCCTGCGAGTGCAGCGAGGTGGAGGACCTGGCCCGCTCCATTCTCCGGGAACGCCCCATGAACAAGCAGGAGCTGACGCTGCGCCTCCGGGAACACGGCGTGGGCCGGGATCTGGCAGAGGCCACCGCCATCTACATGGAGCAGACAAAGGCTTTGGATGAGTCAAAATTCGCGGCCATGCTGGTGCAGCACTACGCCAGCCGGTGTTATGGCCCCGAAAAAATTAAAGAGGAATTTTTTCTGCGCAATGTGGATTTTTCCCTCTGGGACGAAGCCCTGAAGGCCATGCCCTCCGTGGCGGAAACCATTGACCGAAAGCTGCCTACCCTCCTGGAAGGGAAGGCCGTCACCGAAAAACTCCTGGCCCGCGCCCGGGCCCATCTGCTCAAACGGGGGTTCCCCTATGCAGACATTGAGGCGGGCATCGCCCGCTACCTGCTGGCCCACGGACAGTCCTCCTGAGTCGGCTACAGGCAAGCGGCAATTTCTGCATCCTTTTTGTAAAGGAAAGGAAACAATTTCATCACTTCAATTACAGATATATTACATTTCTTGATTTCCACAGGCGGCTTGACTATAATAACAGAGGCGGCGCTCTTCCGCCGCTTCCGAAAAAGAAAGAATCTATCACAAGGGGGTCATTTCCGTTGGCTGCACAGCGAACTACTTCGACCCGCACCGCCAAGAAACGCCGCCGCCATCCGGGGCAGGCGCTGCTGCTCATTGCGCTCCTGTGCGTCTTGGGCTATATTGTTGTGCGCAACATCCGCTATACGCCGGAGGAGACCAGCATCTCCAATCCCACACCGCCCATAACCAGCACCGCTTCGCCCAATTCCTCTGAGCCGCCGGTGGAGACTGAGTCGGGCCAGGAACCGGCGGAACCTACACCAGATCCTACGCCGGCACCTCTGCCGGATTACAGCCCCTATGCTGTGGAGGGCACCTTTCCCAGCCAGCACTTTGTCTCCACCGCCATTCAGGTGGACGGCGCGGAGGTGGCCGTGGGCAGCTACAGTGCGGCTGAGCCCATCGACTTCGGCTATGGGGAGGACTACACGGACGTGGAAGGGATTGTCACCTTCCGGGGGAACAACTTCCGCTCCACCGCCTCCTACGGCACAGCCAATCTGGTCAACAAAAAGTTCGGCAGCTACTGGACTGTCACGTCCAACTCCCTCTCCGCCCCGGATGGCGCTGTCTGGACCGGCAGCGGCTGGGTTGGCCAGCCCTTAATGATGACCTGGCCCAAGGAAGTCCGCCAGCACATGAACATGTACGACTGGGCCAAGGAGGCCGATACCCTCACAGAGGTCATCTACGCCACCATGGGCGGCTATGTCTACTTCCTGGATTTGGAGACCGGCAGCTATACCCGAGACGCCCTCTATCTGGGCTACACCTTCAAGGGCGCCGGTGCCCTTGACCCCCGGGGCTACCCCATTCTCTACCTGGGCAGTGGTTACAACAGCTATAACGGCACGTCCCATGTCTTTATCATCAACCTGCTGGATTGCTCCACCATGTATGAGTTCGGCGCGGCGGACAGCTTCTCCCTCCGGGGCACCCTCTCCTTCTTCGACGGCTCCCCCCTGGTGGACGCGGAAACCGACCAGCTTATCTACCCCGGCGAGAGCGGCATCCTCTATATCATCAAGCTTAATACCCAGTATGACCCCCAGGCGGGCACCCTCTCCATCAACCCCAGCCGGACAGTAAAATGGCGCTACTACGGCAACCGCAGCGGCGCCTGGTACCTGGGTATGGAGGACAGCCCCATCATCTGGCGGGGCCACATCATCCTCTCCACCAACGATGGGTACCTCTATTCCCTCAATTTAAACACCCTCACTGTGGACTGGGTCCAGGATGTCCTGGACGATACCAACTGCACCCCGGTGCTGGAGCTGGAGGATGGCCACCCCTATATTTACACCAGTACCAGTTTCCACGCCGGCTGGCGGGCCTCTGTCTACAGCCAGGCACTGATTCCCGTGTGGAAGATTGACGCCATTACGGGGGAAATCGTCTGGCAGACGGATTACTACTGTAACACCATCAGCGGCACCTCCGGCGGCGTCCAGGGGACGCTGGCCCTGGGGCAGCATAACCTGTCGGATTTGATTTTCGTCCCCGTGGCCATGACCCCCTCCGGCCAGCAGGGAAAGCTGGTGGCCCTGGATAAGCAGACCGGCGAGGAGGTCTGGGTCTTCCCCACTGCCATGTATGCCTGGAGCTCTCCGGTGGCTGTCTATGACAGCGAGGGCAACGGCTACATTGTCTACTGCACTGCCGGCGGCTATATGTACCTGCTTGACGGCCGTACTGGCGAACAGCTCGACAGCATGAATGTAGGCAGCAATGTGGAGGCCTCCCCTGCCGTGTATAATGACACCATTGTGGTGGGCACCCGCGGCCAGCTCATCTATGGCGTAAAGCTCACCTGATACCCGAAACAAACATAAACCCAGCCCCCCGATTCTCTTTGCAAAAGAATCGGGGGGCTGGGTTTATGTTATATTTTCATGAACTTAGTCCAGCTCGGACTCATAGCTTAAAATCTCACCGGTGGAGGCATCAATCTCATAGGTGTACTCTGTCCAGCCCACATTAAACTCGACTTCATACTCTGCCCGGCCATCGTCATAGTCGAACTCAACACGCAGCCGGCTCGTATCGCTCTCTACAACCCCCGCGTGGGTGAGGGCGGCCTCCTTGGCAGCCTCCTCGCTAATATATTCGCCGCTTACACCGGCACTGGCAGAGCTGCCGGGGGTATAGTACTCCGCCTCAGCGTCAAAGGAGAGCACCTCGCCGGTGTAGGCGTCCAGCTCGTAGTCATACTCCCGGTTCCCGGCATAGAACTCCACCTCGTAGACGGTACGCCCATCATCATAGTCCAGCTTCACATAGACAAAGGTCGCTTCGTCCTCCTGTACGCCCGCCTGCTCCAGGGCGATTGTTTTGGCCTCCGTCTCCGACAGCATGGTTCCGGCGGACGCGCTGGGCTGGGCTGTCGTACCGGCGCCGGCATAATATTCTGCATCGTAGTCTACAGATAAAATGGCCCCTGTGGCGGCATCGATATCATAGTCATACTCCCGGTTCCCGGCGTAGAACTCTACTTCATACTCCGTACGGCCATTATCATAGTCCATGTGGACACGGACAAAGGTGACCTCCTCCGCTGTCAGCCCCGCGTGATCCAGGGCAATCTGCTGGGCCTCTTCCTCGGTGATTGTAGTGCCCGCTACCGCCGCGCTGCCGGTTGTACCGGCGCCGGTGGCGGCAGCTTGTGTCACAGTTGGAGCCGCTGTCCCAACCGCTACAGCCTGGGTGGCGCCGGTGGGCGCGCTGCTGCACCCGGCAAAAAGTCCAAGGGCAAAAACTGCAGCCGCAAAAACAGAAATGAATTTCTTCTTCATCATAGTTCTTCCTTCCCTTTTGGTTTGATTGATTTTCTTGATTGTGACCTTATCATACATCAGCTTAGATTAAACCATCATTAAGAATAACAGTTCGCAAAAAAATTTTTTCTTTCGTCTGGCGCGGGGGGAATTTCGACAAAAATCCACAACTTGCTATAGCCAGCGCCCGAAAATTATGATATGATATTGTAGCAAAATTTCGTTGCAAAGGCAATAGAATAAGCACTGGGCCAATACCTGCGCCCAAACAACGCGCTGCCGCGCCGGAATGGGTGGTCAGATTTGACAATACACGAAATCTGCATTGATTTACTTCTCTTTTTCCTCTATTCTTTTCTCGGCTGGTGCGGCGAGGTGGCCTTTGCGGCCATCAAAAACGGCCGCTTCGTCAACCGGGGTTTTTTAATCGGTCCCGTCTGCCCCATTTATGGCTGCGGTGTGCTTCTGGTCTACTTCCTTCTCCGGCCGCTGCTGGACAATACTCTGGTGCTCTTTCTTGGCTCCACAGTGCTCACCTCGGCCCTGGAATTTTTGGTCGGGCTGCTGGCCGAGCGCATCTTTCATCAGCGGCTTTGGGACTACAGCCGCATGCCCTTAAACCTGAAGGGCTATATCTGTCTGCCCTTTTCTCTGGTCTGGGGCGTCGCCTGCGTCCTGATTTTCCGCTTTCTCCACCCCGCCTTTCTCCATCTGGCAGGGCTCCTGCCCTTCCCGCTGGTAGTGGTTGGAGATATTCTCTTCTCCGCGCTGCTGATTACCGATTTGACGCTGACGCTCATCCACGCCCTGAAGCTGCCCCGGCGACTCCAGGCCATGGAAGAGCTGGGCCAGGCGCTGCAAAACCTCTCCGACGGCATTGGCTCCGGCGTATCGGAAACCGCCCAGCAGGCCAAGGCCCGGGGCGATGCGCTGCTCACGCACCTGAAGGAGGACGAGCGCCTCCAGCAGCACAGGGAAGAGCTTCAGCAGCGCGCCGATGCCCTGCGGGCCCGCTATGAGGCTCTGACGGCGCAGCGCAATATTATCCACACCCGCCTGCTCCGCGCCTTCCCCCATCTTCAGGAGGGCCGCTATCAACGCAGTGCAAAACAACTCATAGCCACATGGAGGCAGCAAAATGAAGCGAAAAAGAAAAATCGGCAAAAAGGGACGCCGGGCCATCATGCGGGCGGCAGTACGCCGGGAACTGGAAAATAGCAAGGTCGTCTTTATTGTCTATATGGTACTGCGGCTCTTTGTAGCCGTCGCCCTGGTCTTTTCCATCATCAACGGGAACTATGACAGCGCCTTTATCTGCGTGCTTGTGCTGGTGCTCTTTCTCCTGCCCAACCTGGTGGAACACCGCCTGGGGGTGGAGCTCCCCTCCGTGCTGGAAATCGTCATCCTGCTGTTCATTTTCGCCGCCGAGATTTTGGGCGAGCTGCAGGACTATTATATCTATTTCCCCTACTGGGACACCATGCTCCACACCACCTGGGGCTTTTTGTGTGCAGGGGTGGGCTTCTGCCTGGTGGACTTTTTAAACCGCAACAAGCGCTTCAGCTTCCAGCTCTCGCCAGTCTTTCTCGCGGTAGTGGCCTTCTGCTTTTCCATGACGGTGGGTGTAATTTGGGAGTTCTGGGAGTTTGCCTGCGACTATGTTATCCATACGGACATGCAAAAAGACACCATTCTCCACACCATCTCCAGCGTAAACCTCTCCCCTGACGGCACCCAGGTTACGGTCTTCAGCGGAATTACGGACATGAGCCTCAACGGCGAGAGCCTGGGCCTGGGAGGCTATCTGGACATCGGGCTGTACGACACTATGGAAGATTTGTTCGTCAACTTCATTGGCGCCATGGTCTTCAGCATCATCGGCTTCTTCCATGTGAAAAGCCGCGGCAAGAGTAAGATTGCCCGGCAGTTCATCCCCCGGGTAAAAGACTCCCAAGAGCTGGCCGCCGAGGAGGCGGAGCTGGAGGAGTTCCTCGCCTCTGTGGAAGAGGAAGAGGCCCCGGACAAACCGCAGCTACCGGAGAAAACTGACGCCGGGCCGAAACCGGAAGGTGCTGCACCGCCTGAACACTAAATTCCTGCTTCAGGCAGCCCGACTTGCAGTTTTTTGTAATAAGATTCGCTGCTTTGTGCCAAAATGTAACTGAAACGTAACACGAAAATCCTTTACACCGCACCAAAATTTGTTATAATAGAAAATAGCTCAAAAGAAAGGAGTGCCAATCCCATGGAGGACATCACCCGTAAATTCAACGTTATTGACAACAAAACAGAAATCAAGGAGATATTGTCCTCTGTGTACAACTCCCTGATGGTCAAGGGGTATAACCCCATCAATCAGATTGTGGGCTATATTCTCTCCGAGGACCCCACCTACATCACCAACTACAACAACGCCCGGAGCCTCATCACCCGCATCGACCGGGACGAGCTGCTCCAGGAGCTGGTTATGAGTTATCTGGACAAATAATCCTGAATTCTGAAAAACGCCCGCCTCCCCTGTCATTGGAGTGCGGGCATTTTCTTTTCCAATCCAAAAAAAGGAGACAGAACCCCATGCAGCGCTATGACACCGTCTTTTTCGACGCAGACAATACGCTTTTTGATTTCGACGCCGCAGAGCGGGCGGCCCTTATGCGGATTCTCCCCGCCTTTTCCGTTCCTGCTACGGCAGAAAACCTAGCATTTTACATACAGTGCAACGCCAGCCTCTGGGCCAGCTTCGACAGAGGGGAAATCAGCCGGGAAGCTTTGACAGTAACGCGCTTCGCCCGCCTCCTGGAGCGGGCCGGCAAAAGCCCTGCCCCGGCCGCGGAGCTGAATGCCGCCTACCTCACCGCTCTGGGGGAAGAGGCCATTTTGCTGCCGGGCGCCGAAGCCCTCTGCCGCCATCTGTCGGCCCATTGCCGACTGTATATCCTCACCAACGGCATGCATACTGCCCAGACCGGCCGGCTGGAGCGCGCCCCCATTCGGGACACCATTACAGAGATGTTTGTCTCCCAGGATATGGGCTGCCAAAAGCCCCAGGCCGAATTCTTCCAAAAGGTATTCTCCGCCATCGGCCTCACGCCGGCGCAGCAGGCCCGGACTGTGATGGTGGGCGATAACCTCCTCACCGACATCCTGGGCGGACAAAATGCGGGGCTGGACACCATCTGGTATAACCGCGCCGGTGCAGAGAATTCCACCGGCATTCACCCCACTTGGGAGGTGGGAGACTTTGACAC
>CAZRNK010000009.1:0-18173 GCA_964601435.1 uncultured Oscillospiraceae bacterium
TTTGTATGTATAAGCGCCTTTCAATCAGGCTTCCAGCACAATATCTGCTCCTAAGCTGCCCAGTTTCTCCTGGAAAAATTCATAGCCCCGCTCAATATGCCCAGTGTCATAAACTATTGTCTCCCCCAGTGCGCCCAGGCCCGCCAAAATCATAGCTGCGCCGCCGCGCAAATCCGTGGCCTGCATGGCCGCCCCCCGGAGAAACGTTCCGCCGGAGACAATGGCTACCCTGCCTTTCACCCGAATATGGGCCCCCATACGCAGGAGCTCCCGGCAGTGGCGGTAGCGGTTTTCAAAGATGTTCTCCACAAAAGTGGTATTCCCCCGGGCATACAGCGCCGCCGCCATAACCAGGGGCTGGGCATCTGTGGGAAAGCCGGGATACGGCCGCGTAATTACCGGCCTGGCGGCCCGCAGTCCGCCCTCACTTACAATCTGCACACTGTTCTGCCGCCGCCGGATGGCACAGCCCATCTCCTCCAGGACAGCACTCACCGTCTCAAAATGCTCCGGGCGCACGCCCGCGAGGGTCACATCTCCCCCGGCAATAGCGGCTGAACACAGGAAAGTGGCCGCCGCAATCCGGTCGGGCATAACCCGGTGGCCCACAACGCGCACAGGCTGGAAGCCCCGGACAGTGACAGTGCTGGTGCCCGCCCCCATAATGTCGGCGCCCAGCTCCTGGAGGAAACTCTGGAGCTCAATAATCTCCGGCTCCCGGGCCGCGTTGCGGATGACGGTCTCCCCCGCCGCGGTGCAGGCCGCCAGCATAATGTTCTCCGTTGCCCCCACGCTGGGAATGGCCAAATCGATGTCGGCCCCATGTAGGCCGCGGGTCCAGCAGTGGATTTCCTGCCCGTCCTCCTGGATTTCTGCGCCCATGGCCCGCAGGGCCTCCAAATGGAGGTCAATGGGCCGGGGGCCCAGCTCACAGCCGCCGGGCAGGCTCAGCGTCGCCTCCCCCATCCGACCCAGCAGAGCGCCCAGGAATATGACCGAGGAGCGCATCTCCTCCATCAGCTCCCGGGGAATATGGGATACGGAAAGCCCGCCGGAGTCCACCTCAATGACATCCTCTTCCCACTGCACCCGGCAGCCCAAATACCGAAGGATGTCAATGGAGGCCGCCACATCCTTCAGCCGGGGGCAGTTGAGCAGCTCAACGCTGCAGTCGGTGAGGATGGTCGCCGCCAAAATGGGCAGCACCGCATTCTTCGCCCCCTGAATCCGCACAGTCCCTGTAAGGGGCTTCCCGCCCCGAATATGCCATATACGCATTGCATTTTCCCCCGCATCGTGGTTTTTTACCCCATACTATGCGGTCTTGAAAAAATGTGCGAATCCAGCTTATATCTTTCGACGCAATGCCGCCTTTTCAGCGAGAATTTGGGATTAAACTCAAAATCAAATCGGTAATGCGCTCTGTGGCGTTCTCCACGCACAGCCTGCCCATGGCCGCGGACATGGCCGAGAGCTTCTCCTCCTGATGGAGCAGCTCCGAGACAGTGCCCAGCAGGCTGTCTGCGGTGAATTCCCCCTCCAGCAGCACCTTGGCGCCGCCGGCGGCCTCCACCACCCGGGCGTTTTTCTCCTGGTGATTGTTGGTCACATTGGGGGAAGGAATCAAAATGGCGGGCTTGTGCAGCATGGCCAGCTCGCTGAGGGTGGAGGCGCCGCTGCGGCAGAGCACCAAGTCCGCCGCCGCCATCACCTGGGGCATGTCGTAGATATAGTTGCGCACGTCCAGGCCCTGCTTTTTGCAGTCTGCCACGCCGTTTGCCCGGAGGCTCTCCATCATTTCATCATAATAGCGGGTGCCCGCGGCATGGACAAGCCGAAAAATGGGCTGGATGGAAACGCGCTCGATAATATCCACAAAGATGTCATTCATGTGCTTGGCCCCCAGGCTGCCCCATACAGAGAGCACCAGGGGCTTTTCCTGGGAAATGCCCAGCTCTGCCTTGGCCGCCGCCTTATCCCGGACGCGGAAGGAACGGCGCACCGGCGTACCGGTGACCACCACCCGCTCCGGGTGGGGATAGTTCTCCCTGCTCTCAGCAAAGCCCACCATGATTTTGTCCACGCACCCGGCCAGCATCTTGGTGGTCAGGCCCGGGACCGCATTGGATTCGTGGACTGCCGTGGGCACCCCCAAATCGTGGGCCGCCTTCAGGACCGGGTAGCAGACATATCCCCCGGTCCCCACTGCCACATCGGGGCGGAACTCCTTTATAATCCGCCTGGACTCCAGCAGGGCGCCGGCCACGTTTTTCAGCGTCTTTACATTGTGGACAAGCCCGGACAGGCTCATGCTCCGGCTCAGGTTGGTAATGGTCACAGTGCGGATTTCATAGCCCTCCCGGGGTACAAGCTCCACCTCCATGTGCCCGGCGGCGCCCACAAAGAGGATTTCCGCATCCGGGTACAGCTCCCGAATCCGGCCGGCGACCCCCAAAGCCGGGTTGATATGGCCGGCAGTCCCGCCGCAGGTAAACAGCACTCTCATAAAGCATCCCTCAATTTTTGTAATTTGCGCCCACGCGCCCAGGCAGCCCTACTCCGGTTTCTTCGCCGGAATATCCCTGGAGGCGCTCAAAATAATCCCCATCTCCGCCATCTGGATTAGCAGCGCAGTGCCGCCATAGCTGAAAAACGGCAGGGAGATTCCCGTACAGGGAATCAGGTTCGAGCATACGGCTACATTCAAAATCACCTGGATGGCCAGGAGGCTGGTGAGCCCGGCACAGACCAGGAAGCTGTACCGGTCCCTGGCATGCATGGCCAGCCAGTATCCCCGGACAATCAGCAGGGCAAACAGGGCCAGAATCAGCGCCGCGCCCACAAAGCCCAGCTCCTCGCAGACGACGGAAAAGATAAAGTCATTGTGCTCCTCCGGCAGATATAAGTATTTCTGCCGGCTCTGTCCCAGGCCCAGCCCCGTCAGGCCGCCGCTGCCAATGGCGTACAGGGACTGGATAATCTGAAAGCCATCCCCTGAAGTATCCGCAAAGGGGTCCAGCCAGGTGGTAATCCGGCTGGAGGCATAGGGGAAGAAGGCCACCAGCACGACGCCCGCTACCGCCACGGCGATAAAGCCCACGACAAACCAGCTCAGCCGCGCGCCGCCCAGAAACAGCATAATGGCGCCAATGGCCAGAATAATCACACTGGCGGACAGATGGGGCTCCAAAACCAGCAGGCCCACAATCACAATCAGCACCAGGGCAAAAGGCACAATCCCCCGGAAGGTGGCCATTCTTTCCTTCATCCTGCAGATGAGGGATGCAAAATACAGCACCACCGCCACCTTGGCAATTTCCGAGGGCTGGAACGTGGTAAAGCCCAAATTAATCCACCGCTGGGCGCCGCCGGCCTCTGTGCCGATAATGGGCACCAGGGCCAGGGTCCCCACAGCCACAGCCAGAATCGGGAAGCTGAGGCGCCGGTAAAAGGCCATGGGAAATTTCGAGCAGATGAACATGACGCCCACACCGCCCAGGGCAAAGATAAGCTGCCGGGTGAAGTAATAGGTGGCGTTGCCCCCTGTCTCATTGTCCAGGTCGTAATAGGCCCGGGCAAAGCTGGCCGAGAGCACCATAATAACCCCAATCGTCAGCAGCAGCAGCGTCAGCAGGGCGAAGGGCAGGTCAACCCGGCCCCGGTCGATAGAGGCGTCGCTGGTATAGTCAGCCAGGCGCGTATTGTTGTATTCCATTTTAAAGCCCCTCCTCTCCCGGAAGTCCGGAGTTCTGCAAGGTCAAAAGCAAATTCTACACGCTGTAGCGGTACATCACGGCTACAAAGGACACAATGGCACAGACCGTGGAGATGCCTGTAAACAGAACAAACAGCTCCCGCTCTGACCACTTCCGCCCCGACCAGCCGCCCATCTCCAGATGGTGGTGGAAGGGGGCCATTTTGAAAAAGCGCTTTCCATGGGTCAGCTTGAAATAGGTCACCTGGATGATGTCCGAAAGGGTCTCCAGAATATAGAGCAGCCCCAGGGGAATCAAAATCAGGGGCATATCCATGGCAAAGGCCATGGCGCAGACCGCGCCGCCCAGAAACAGGGAGCCCGTATCCCCCATAAAGACCTGGGCAGGGTTGAAGTTGTAGATGAGGAAGCCCAGCAGGCCGCCGGCCAGGCCCGAGGCAAAGATGCCCAGCCCTGCGTACTCCCGGCCCCAGATAAAGGCCACCGCCGTATAGCAGAGGAACACCGGGATAGAAGTGCCGGTGCACAGCCCGTCTACGCCGTCTGTGAGATTCACCGCGTTGACAGTGCCCACAATGATGAAGGCCGCCAGGACGAAATACACCACCTCCGGAATGGGGATGGTCACATTCCAGAAAGGAATATACAGGTTGGGCGTCAGATAGCCCGCCTGCCGCAGCAGGAAAATGAACGCAATGGCCACCACCAGCTGGAGCAAAAATTTCTTCTTCGCCGTCAGGCCCAGGTTCTGTTTCTTCCGGAGCTTCTCATAGTCGTCCAGGAAACCGATTGCCCCGAAAATCAGGGCAAAAACCAGGACAAAAATATGGCCATAGTCCCCAGCAACCATCTGCGGAAAGCCCACGGTAATGCAGGCGACGGCCACAGCTACAATGAAAATCAGTCCGCCCATGGTAGGCGTCCCGCTCTTTCCCATGTGCCAGGTCGGCCCGTCCTCCCGGATTGCCTGGCCCGCCTTAATCTTCCGGAGCCAGGGTACGTAAAACTTTCCTACCAGTGCGGCAACCAGAAAGGCAACCACAAATGCCGCTGTCAGGGCTAGTGTCATTTGTTCTTCCTCTTTTCCAGATGGGCAGCTACAATCTCCCGCTCATCCATGTGATATTTGGTCTTTCCTACAATTTGATAGTCCTCATGGCCCTTGCCCGCCAGGAGGATGACATCCCCGCTCTTATGGTGGTCAATGGCCCAGGCAATGGCCTCTGGCCGGGAGACAATCACCTTGTGGGGCGTTTTGGTCCCCTTCATCCCCTCCAGGATGTCTCCAATAATGGCCTCGGGCTCCTCCGTCCGGGGGTTATCCGAAGTGACAATGACGAAGTCGGCCCGCTCCGCGGCAATGCGCCCCATAATGGGCCGCTTGGTCCGGTCCCGGTCCCCGCCGCAGCCAAACAGGGCCACCACCCGCCCCCGGGTCACTTCCCGCAGGGAGGCCAGGACGTTCTCCAGGGCATCGGGGGTGTGGGCATAGTCAATCAGGATGGTGTAGTCCCCGTCTGTGGGCACGACCTCCATCCGCCCCTTCACGCCGCTGGCAGTTTTGAGCGCCTCTGCGCACGCCTCCAGGCCAAACCCCAGTGTAAGGCCAATTCCCAAAACTGTCAATGCATTGTACACAGAAAATCGTCCCGGTATGCCCAGGGAGACCCGCTGCAGGTTCCCAGTCGTCAGGGCACAGAACTTGACACCCGAGGCACACAGCCGCACATCTTTGGCCACCAAGTCTGCCGCGTTGTCCTTCTCCGATACGGTCAGGACCGGGCATTGCGCTGCGGCCCGCATGGTCTCCGCCCAGGGGTCGTCAATATTGATAACTGCCGCGCCGCACTGGGTGAACAGCGACGCCTTGGCCGCGGCGTAAGCCTCCATGGTGCCGTGGAAATCCAGGTGGTCTTGGGTGAGGTTCGTAAAGGCCCCTACGGCGAAATGGATGCCGGCCACCCGGTGGAGCACCAGAGAGTGGGAGGACACCTCCATCACCACGTGGGTGCATCCGGCGTCCGCCATCTCCCGGAAGAGCTTTTGCAGCTCATAGGACTCCGGGGTGGTGCGCTCTGTGGGCAGCACCTCTTCCCCAATCATATTCTGATTGGTGCCAATCAGCCCGACCTTCGCGCCGCAGACCTGCTCCAGCATATGTTTGGTGAGCATGGTGCTGGTGGTTTTGCCATTGGTGCCCGTAATGCCAATCATGGTCATGCCCGCAGCGGGATTTCCAAAATAGTTGGCGCTCACCTGGGCCAGGGCCAGCCGGCTGTCGGCCACCCGAATATGGGGGCAGTCCCCTTCCGGCGGGTTCTGGCAGAGCACTGCCGCAGCGCCTTGCTCCAGCGCCTTGGCGATGTAAGCATGCCCGTCTGTCTCAAAACCTACAATGGCCACAAACAGGTCGCCCGGCTCCACGGCCCTGGAGTCATAGCGCACATCTTTTATCTCCAGCTCCGGCTCTGCCGTCAGCTCCAGGACATCAACGCCCCGGAGCAAATCCTTCAGTTTCATTGGTATCCCCGCTTTCTGCCGGGGCGGCACTCAATACCGCCCGTAGTTGCTGGTGTCATTGTCCACCAGCGTGACTTCGATAACCGTCCCCTTCTCCACTTCCGTGCCGGCGGCAATGCTCTGGTCCGTGACAAGCACTGTGTTGGAGCTGCTGCCCGACCCGCTGGAGGAGCGGATGTACAAATCAGAAAATCCCAGCCGCTGCCGGGCGATGGAATAGCTCAGGCCCGTCAAATCCGGTACCGTCACCATGTCCCCGGAGGGCTCTGCGTCCGCATAGAGGATAATCTCGCTGCCGGAGGCCACCACAATATTGGCCCGGGGCAGCTGGTTCGTTACAGTGGTGCCTGTGCCCACAGTCCGATAGCTGAGGCCCAGCTCTGTGAGCCGCCCTGCAGCTTCTTCAACGGTAAGTCCGTCCAGATTGGGCACTGTCTTGTCGGCGTTGGCCGCCTCTTCCTCAGTATACTGCGCCTCTACACCCAGGACAGGCAGAATGTCGGCAAAAATCTTCCCCACTGTGGGGGCCGCCATCTGGCCGCCGGAGATATAGATGCCCGTCTCATTGCTGGGGGTGTCCAGCAGCACCAGGACCGCATACTGGGGGTCATCCGCCGGGGCAATCCCTACAAAGGAGACAATATATTCCTTGGGCCCGCCGGCGGCGTCCTGGGCGACCTTCTCAGAGGTGCCCGTCTTGCCGCCTATCCGGTAGCCAGCTACATAGGCATTTTTCCCTGTGCCCTCTACGCTGTCGCCCACTACCTGCTCCAAAATCTCACAGACCGTCCGGCTGGTCTCCTCGCTAATCACCTGACGGACCACAGTGGGCTCCGTGGCAGAAACCGTGTTGCCGTCGGCATCCAGCACTTCCTGGACCAGATACGGCTGCATCAGATAGCCCCCATTGGCGCAGGCGGAGATGGCCGTGATGAGCTGCAGAGGCGTGATGTTGAAGGTCTGGCCGAAGGAGGCCGCCGCCAGCTGGGAGTAGTTACTGGGGTCGCAGAACACATTCCGGCTCCACCAGATGCTGCCGCTCTCCCCCGCCAGCTCAATGCCGGTCTTGCCGGTGAGCTGGGCGTCGTCATTTGTGGAGCTCTCAAAGAAGCCAAAGGCCTCTGCATATTTGTAAAAGGTCTCCGCGCCCACCTTCAGGCCAATGTTGACAAAGGCCACGTTACAGGAGTGCTGCACCGCCTGCGTTAAGGTCTGGGCCCCATGGCCGTAAGTCTTCCAGCAGTTTACCGGTGTGGTCCGGCCCAGGACGTCCACACTGCCGCCGCAGTAGAAGGAGTCCTCCTTGGAGACAACGCCCTCCTCCAGGGCCATGGCAAGGGTAATAATCTTGAAAGTAGAGCCCGGCTCATAGGTATCGGAGATGGCCTTGTTCCGCCACTGGAGCTGTTGGGCGGCGGACAGGAGAGAAGACTTTTCCTCGTCGGTCTCAGCGGCGTCAATCTCCGCCTGGGCCTCCTCGCTGACAATCTGATAGTTGTTTAAGTCGAAGTCCCCCAGGGAGGCCATGGCCACAATGGCGCCGGTATTCACGTCCATGACAATCCCGGCGGCGCCGTTCTGGACATCATAGTCCGCCACCGCCTGCTCCAGGTGTTTCTCCAGGTAATACTGTACATTGGCATCGATGGTAAGCACCACATCATTGCCGTCCACAGCGTCGTAATAGTCCTCAAAATTGGTAAAGAGCATATCGGTCCCGGCCGCGTTTTTGGCCCGGACGATGCGGCCGTCCGTCCCGGTGAGGGTGTCGTCCATACTTAGCTCAATGCCGTTGAGGCCGTAATTGTCGATGCCCACATAGCCAATCACATGGGCGGCCAGGCTGGAATAGGGGTAGTACCGCTTGGTATCCGCCTCGATTTTCACGCCCTTTAGGTCGTACTCATTCTTAAACTCCCGGACCTGGTTGGAGATGTCCTCCTCTACCTTCCGGGCCACTGTTTTGTACCAGCTGCTGGTATCCTCCGCCATTTCCCGAATCGAATCGGCGTCCACGCCCAGAATCTCCGAGAGGGTGTCCGCAATTAAATCCACATCCTCTTCATACATGAGGATTTCAGCCGGGCTGATGTAAATGGTGTCCACGCTGGCGCTCATGGCCAGGATTTTCATATTGGTGTCATAGATGGTGCCCCGGGTGGCGGTGACGGTGGTCTCCCGCACCTGCTGCTCAATGGCCGCACTCTCATAGCGGTCATGTTGAATCACCTGTAAATAAAACAGCCTTCCACCCAGCACAATAAAAGCAGCAATGCCGCACACCGAAAGTAAGAAAAGTGTGCGGCGAAGCATCATTCGATTTGGGCCCTGAGAACCAGCGCCTCTCTTTCCACGTCTCGTCATAGCATTTCTCCTGGAAAACAAGGGTTTTGCTGCCGGGGGCTTCCGGCGGCGGCTTGATACAGCATACGTCCCGGCCTACCGGAAATATTCCCCCAGGGAGGCAAAGAATGCACCGATACGGTCTAAAATACCTGTCCCCTCCCCATTTTCAGCGGCGACGACCGCCTTGTCCGGAGCGGTTCCGTCAATGTAATAGATTTGGTCGTCCCGGGGCTTCTGCATGCCCAGCTCGTTTATGGCGTATTCTTCAATTTCCGCCAGGTTAAAGGCGCTCTCATACTCAATCAGGAGCTTCTGCTGCTCTGTCTCCAGCTCAGTCAGCTCCGACTGAAGGGCAACCGTCTCATCGGAAATGCTGGTAAGCTGGATGCGGGCCATGAGGGAGAACACCAGCAACACCGCCGCACAGGCAAAACCAATGAGGGCAAAGGGCGCGATGGCCTGCCGGTTCAGGGCGGCCGCGCTCGCCGCCGCCTTCTCCTCGACAACCGGCGCATCCACTGCCGGCTCTTCCAGCACCTCCCCCGCAGGGGGCGCATAATATTCAAATTCGATGGCAGGGCTGCCTAAATCATAGGCCAGGTTGCCATACACAACGTTTTCACCAGTAAATCTTTTTTCTGCCGGGCTTGCCATGGGTCTCTCCTTTTCCGCAGGGGGTTCGTTCGTACATCTGGTAGCTTATACCCGCTCCGCCACCCGGAGCTTTGCGCTGCGGGAGCGGGGGTTTTCCGCCAGCTCTCGCGCACTGGGGGTAATGGGTTTCTTCGTAATGCTTTTCATCGTCTGGACAAAGCCGCAGACACACACCGGAAAATCCCGGGGACAGGTGCAGCCGTTTTCCCGGGCCGCAATGGCCGTCTTAACAATCCGGTCCTCCAGGGAGTGGAAACTGATAACCGCCAGCCGCCCGCCTGTCCGCAGGCAGTCCGGCGCGGCCTCCATTACAGCGGACACCGCCTCCAGCTCGCCGTTTACGGCAATCCGGATGGCCTGAAAACTCCGCTTTGCCGGGTGCTGCTTTTCCCGGAGGGCCGCCGCCGGCATGGCGGCGCGAATCAGCTCCGAGAGCTCCAGGGTTGTCGCAATGGGCTTTTGCTCCCTGGCCTGGGCAATGGCCCGGGCGATGCGGGGGGCGTAGCGCTCCTCGCCGTATTGGTACAAAATCTCCTTCAGCCGCGCCTCCGGCCAGGTGTTTACCACATCCCAGGCCGTCAGAGACGCCTGCGTGTCCATCCGCATATCCAGCGGGGCGTCTATCCGGTAAGAAAATCCCCGCTCCCCATCGTCCAGTTGGGGGGAGGACACACCCAAATCCAGCAAAATGCCGTCCACGGCCGCCACGCCCTGGCTCTGCAGCAGGGCAGGCAAATCCCGAAAGTTTCCGTGGAGCAGGGTCACACGGTCTGCATATTCCTTCAGCCGCTCCCCGGCTGCCTGGATGGCTCGTGCATCCTGGTCAATGGCGAAAAGGTGCCCTGTGGTGAGGCGCCGGGCAATCTCCAGGGAGTGGCCGCCCAGCCCCAGGGTCCCGTCCACATACAGTCCCTCCGGGCGGATGCGCAGGGCCTCAATGCTCTCAGCGAGCAATACGGAATAGTGGGTAAGGGCCATCAGAACTCCAGCTCCTCCATCACAGCCGCAATGTTCTCCGGCGTGACCTCCGCCTGGGCCACAGCGCTCCAGGCATCCGCATCCCAAAACTCAGCATGGTTGTTGGCCCCTACAACGGTGACGTTTTTCGTAAGGCCCGCGAAATCCCGCAGATTCTGGGGCAGGAGAATCCGTCCCTGGCTGTCCAGCTCGCATTTGGCGGCAAAGGCGAACAGGGGCCGCATTTTCTTCTGCTTCACATAGGGCATGGCGTTCACCTTGTCGGAGAACTGCTGCCAGCTCTCTGCGGAATAGGCCGACAGGCACTTGTCCATGGACAGCGTCACATAAAACACGCTCCCCAGCTCGTCCCGGAGGCGTGCAGGGATAAACAGGCGCCCTTTGGCATCCAAAGTATGCTGAAATTCGCCAGTCATCGCGCCCGCCTCCCTTCTCATCTGTGGGAATCTCTGTTCATATTGTGGGAAACTTAAACACTTTCCCCCACTTCGCCCCACAATGGTGTCTTTATTATAGGCTGTGGGCAAAAAAAAAGCAAGAGGAAAAATGACTTTTCCTCTTGCTTTTTCAAGGGCTTTTTTCGGCTTTTTTATCGCTTCGCGCACAGCAAATACAAGGTCTTGTGGAATTCCATCCCCTTCCCCCCGTTGCGGCGCAACATCTGGTTTGGTGACAATTTTTCCTGTCCAAACGGGGCGAAAAAGGGCAACAATGCGCACAGCGCGCTGCTTTCCGTCATTTGGCGGAAAATTCCACCACCAACGGGAAGGGTTTACTCGCCTTCCATCTCCTCAGCAGTAATCGTCTGGACCCGCTGGGCATTCTGGGCTGCGCTCCCCGCTGCAGAGCGGAAGCGCATCCGGGATTGCCGCACCTCGTCCAGGGCCGCAGACACGGCCTCCTCAGTGCGGCGCAGGGCGTCGTCCACATACTCATTGGCGGCCCGGCGCAGCTCTCTGGAGCGGGTCTCCGCGGTAGTGAGCAGCTCGTTGCTCCGGGTCTTTGCCGCCCGGACCACCTCCTGCTCCTCCACCAGGCTCCTGGCCCGCTCTTCTGCCATCTTCCGGAGGGACTCCGCCTCCCGCTTGGCGTTGCTGATAAATTCATCCCGGGCGGAGACAAGCCGCTTGGCCTCCGCCAGCTCCACCGGAAGCTGCGCCTTAATCTCATCCAGGAGGTTCAGTACGGCGTCCCGCTCCAGCATGCATTTGTCCTTGCCCAGAGGCACGCCCCATGCCTCTGTGACCATGGTGTAGAGCATTTCGATTAGCTCCATCACGTCGTTTTCCATTGATTCAAATCCTCCTGTTCTGAGATTTTTCTATCACGTCGTCAATAATTTCCCGGGGCACAAACTCCGAGATGTCCGCCCCGTACTTCGCCATCTCCTTCACCATGGAAGAGCTGAGATAGGTGTATTTTTCACTGGCGTAGAGAAAAACAGTCTCCAGAGAAGGGTTGAGCTTCTTATTAATCATCGCCATCTGGCACTCATACTCAAAATCCGATACGGCCCGCAGCCCTTTAATCAGGACTGGACGTTCCAGCGCCTTGGCATACTCGGCCAGCAGAATGCTGGAGGTGTCTGCCTCCACATTGGGAAAGCGGCGGGTGACCCGGCGAATCAGCTCCAGCCGCTCCTCCAGGGTAAACAGAGGCCGCTTGGCATCGTTGACCATGACGCACACCACCACCTTGTCAAAGATGGAGGCGGCGCGGCGGATGATGTTCAGATGCCCGAGGGTGATAGGGTCAAAGCTGCCGGGATAAATTGCGGTTTTCATCGTTATCAGCTTCTTTCTCTGCTGTAAACGGTGAGCTTCACTTTGCCATAGCGGTAGTCCTTCCGCCGGACATAAGGCGCAGCGGCCTCCGGCAACTCCTTGCTCCCGTTGGTTTCGCAGACTATTATACCACCTTCTGTTAATATGTCAAATTGGAATATTTTTTGCAGGGCTTTTTCCGCCAAATCGGAATTGTAGGGCGGGTCAAGAAAGATTAGGTCGAATTTTCCGCACCCCTCCAGATACCCCAGCGCCTCCCGCTGGAGCACTTCGCCGCCCTCCAGGCGGCAGTGGGCCAGATTCTCCCGCACCAGGCGGACTGCATCCCGGCTTTCATCCAGGAAAACGCACCGCTTCGCCCCCCGGCTCAAGGCCTCAATCCCCAGCTGGCCGGTGCCGGCGAACAAGTCCAGGACCGCCCGCCCCGGGACATCAAACTGCACAATATTGAAAATGGCCTCCTTCACCACCGCTGAGGTGGGGCGGATTGCGTAGTCCACCGGCTCTTTTAACTTCCGGCCCCGGGCCATCCCTGTGATTACACGCATCTTATTTCGTCTCCTTCTCCCCGTCTTCGGGGTGAAAATGCCGGTAAACAGCCCGGGCCACATTGGACGGCACCACAGCGGCAAGCTCCGCCTCTGATGCCTGCGAGACTGCCTTGACCGTTTTAAAGTGTTGGAGCAGCTGGTCCCGGCGCTTGGCGCCCACGCCCGGGATGGCGTCCAGCCTGGAGGTCAGGCTCTCCCGCCGGAGGCTCCGGTGATACTCAATGGCATAGCGGTGTACCTCCTCCTGGATGTCCCCCACCAGGGCAAACACCGCCGGGCTGCCTGTGAGCCCTCGCTCCTCCCCTTCCGGCGTCATGAGCGCCCGTGTCCGGTGCCGGTCGTCCTTCACCATGCCGTACACCGGCAGGGACAGCCCCAGCTCCTCCAGGGCGCTGGCCGCTGTAGCGGCGTGGACAGCGCCGCCGTCAATGAGGAGCAAATCCGGCAGGGCGGCAAAGCCCGCGTCCCCCTCCAGATAGCGGCGGAAACGGCGGGTGAGCACCTGGCGCATGGCGCCGTAATCGTCCTGATGGACGGCCTCCCCCTCTGCCTCCGCCTTGATGCGGAAGCGGCGGTAATCCCGCTTCAGGGGCTTTCCGCCCACAAAGACCACCATGGCCCCGACGATGCCGAAATTGCCCGTATTGGAGATATCGTAGGCCTCAATCCGCTGCGGCAGCTCCGGCAAATCCAGTAGCCGCTGGAGCCACTCCAGGGTCTTGTTCCGGCGCTGGGCAGCCGTGGTGGCCCGAATGGCCTCCTCCCGGGCGTTAATAGCCGCCTGCTCTGTGAGGCGCACCCGCTCGCCCCGCTGGGGCGTCTCCAGCCGGACGCGCCGCCCTGCCGCTTCACTGAGCAGCTGCTCCAGCGGCGCCATGTCCTCCGGCTCCAGGGGGAGGAGAATCTGCTTGGGCCAGGCGCCCCGCTGGGTATAGTATTGCCGGATAAAGGCGGACAATGCCTCCGCGTCCGTCTCCAGGGGCTCGTCTATCAGCTCGTAATCCTTTCCGGTCAAATCGCCGCCGGTGTAGTGGACGACGGCAAAGCAGCTCTTGGCCCCCCGGTAAAACCCCACCACATCGGTATCCGCATAAACCGTGGCAATGACCCGCTGCCGGTTGCGGAGCCCTTCCACAGCCCGCAGCCGGTCCCGGTAGGCCGCCGCCTGCTCGAACCGGAGCTCCTCCGCCGCCTGGGCCATTTTCTCCTCCAGCTCCGCGGTGAGCTCCGCAGTCTTTCCCTCCAGAATCATCACCGCCTGTCCGATGGCGCGACGGTACTCCTCCTGAGACGCCTCCCGCCGGCAATAGCCGGCACAGGTGCCCATATGGTAATTGAGACAGGGGCGCTCCCGGCCGATGTCCCGGGGAAAGCGCCGGCCGCAGGTGGGCAGCCCCAGGGCCTTGGAGATGGTGTCGAGAATCTCCCGGGTCTGGCTCCGGCCGCCAAAGGGGCCAAAATACTTGGCTCCGTCCGAGGCTGTCCGGTTCACAATGGAGAACCGGGGATATTCACTGTTCAAATCCAGCCGGATAAAGGGATAGCTCTTGTCATCCCGGAGGAGGATGTTGTAGTGGGGCTGGTGGCGCTTAATCAGGGAGTTTTCCAGCACCAGTGCCTCAAACTCCGAAGCCGCCACAATGACGTCGAAGTCCACCACTTTATCCACCATGGCCGCCGTCTTGGGCTCATGCTCTCCCCGGAAATAGGTCGTCACCCGGTTTTTCAGATTTTTCGCTTTTCCCACATAGATGATTTCGCCGGCGCTGCTGCGCATGCAGTATACGCCCGGCAGCAGGGGCAGCTTGTTGGCCTTCTCCCGCAGCGCTTCAATATGCTCGTTCATGGTCCCTCCGGGCGGTCTTGTCCGTTTTAAAAAACAAGGGCGTGTTTCCAGCAAACACGCCCTTCCATTTTTGCAACTGCCTACTCAGAAAACTCGGAATTGATTAGCTGCGCCAAAGTGTCCAGCGCCTCTTGCTCATCCGGACCGTCTGCGATGAGATTGATGGCCGTCCCCTTCACGATGCCAAGGGAGAGAACGCCCAGGAGACTCTTGGCGTTGACCCTGCGCTCATCCTTCTCAATCCAGATGCTGCACTTGAATTCATTTGCCTTCTGAATGAAGAAAGTTGCCGGTCTGGCATGAAGTCCAACCTGGTTGTTGATAACTACTTCTTTGATAACCATACTCGTCGCTCCTTTGAAATCTGAGCTTTATATTTTATAAGTATTTTAGCAAAAACCGCCGGGAACGTCAACAGTTTTCCCCCGTTTCGGAATTTTGCACAGTTAAAATTGCAGGTCGGCGAGGGTTTTATTTCAATTCAACTATCGTCACGCCGGATTCCCCCTCGCCATAGCGCCCCAGCCGGAAGCTCTTTACCAGTTTATTTTTCCGCAGGGCCTGCTGCACCGCTTGGCGCAGCGCGCCGGTCCCCTTGCCGTGGATGATGGTCACAGTCTCCAGCCGGGCCAGGGAGGCGCTGTCCAAAAACCGCTCCATGACCGGGATTGCCTCTAGGGTCTCCATCCCCCGCAAATCCAGCTCCGGCTTCATGGCCTGGGTGCGCAGCGTTACCCCCGCCGAGGCCGCCGCCTTCTCCTTGGCCTTCGCCTTGGCCCGGGTCTCCTCCGCCAGCAGGGTCACATCTTCTGCCTTGGCGTTCAGGCGCAAAATCCCCGCCTGGAGCTGCAGCGCGCCGTCTGCTGAGACGGAGATAACCTGGGCCTTCACCCCCATGGCGCGTATCAGCACCGTGTCCCCCGCCCGAATCGGCCGGTTGGGTGCCGCCGCCTCGATTTCCGGCAGCTGCTCCTGGGCCGGGCCGGCCAGCTTCTCCTCCGCCGCGTTCAGCCGGCGCCGCAGCGCCGCCCGGGCCTCGTTGACGGCCTGATAGTTCTTTTCATCCGCGGCCCGCTTCCGCAACTCGTCCAGCTCCGCCAGGGCCGCGTCCACCTCCGCCCGGGTACCAGCCAGGAGACGCTGGGCGTCCCGCCGGGCCTTCTCCTCCGCCTTGTCCAGGCGGACCTGGAGCTCTGCCCGGAGGCGGGCCGCCTTCCTCGCGTCGGCCTCGGCAGCGGCGCGGCGCTCCTGGGCTGCCGCCGTCTCCTGCTCCAGATGCTGGCGCTGCTGCTCCAGCTTTTCGATGGTCGCTTCAAATGCGGCGCTCTCCGAGCCCACCCGGCTCCGGGCATCCTGAATAATCTCCTCCGGCAGCCCAAGCCGGGCGGAGATGGCAAAGGCATTGGATTTCCCCGGCACGCCGATAAGCAGCCGGTAGGTGGGGCGCAGGGAGTCCACATCAAATTCGCAGGATGCGTTCTGGACACCCGGCTGGTTGGCGGCATAGAGCTTCAGCTCTGCATAGTGGGTGGTGGCGGCCACCATGGCCCCCCGCTTCCGGGCATATTCAATCATGGCCACCGCCAGGGCCGCCCCCTCCGTGGGGTCGGTGCCCGCCCCCAGCTCATCGAAGAGGAGCAGACATCCGGGCCCGGCCTCCGCCAGAATCCGGACAATGGTAGTCATATGGGCGGAGAAGGTGGACAGGCTCTGTTCAATGCTCTGTTCGTCTCCGATGTCCGCCAGGATTTTCTCAAAAACCGGCAGGCAGCTCCCCTCCGCCGCAGGGATGTGCAAGCCGCACAGGGCCATGGCGGAGAGCAGCCCCAGGGTCTTCAGACTGACAGTCTTGCCGCCGGTATTGGGGCCGGTAATAACCAGTGTATCAAAGCGCGCCCCCAGCTCCACATCGATGGGCACCGCCTTGGCCTGGTCCAGCAGGGGGTGGCGGGCCTTTTTCAAATCCAGCTTCCTGTCGGTGAGTTCCGGCTCGGTGCAGTTCAGGCGCTCGCTGAGGCGAGCCTTGGCAAAGATGACATCCAGCGTCACCAGGATTTGAAAATCGGCGGTAATGTCCTCCCCGTGGGCGGCACAGTCGGCGGAGAGCTCCGCTAAAATCCGCTCAATTTCCTGCTTTTCCTGGGCGTGCAACTCCCGGAGTTCATTGTTGGCCTTCACTGCGGCCATGGGCTCCACAAACAACGTCGCCCCCGAGGCGGAGACATCGTGGACCAGCCCCGGGACGCTCCCCTTATATTCCGCCTTCACCGGCACCACATACCGGCCGGAGCGCTGGGTAATGATAGAGTCCTGGAGGGCCTTGGCATAGGTGGGCGAGCCAATAATCTTCTGGAGGGCGTCCCGGACCCGGGCGTTGGCCGCCCGGATTTTCCGCCGGATGTCCGCCAGCTCGCCGCTGGCTGCGTCGGCAATCTCCTCTTCCCCGGTGATGGAAGCATAGAGCTTATCCTCCAGGAACCGGTTGGCCTGGAGGTCGTGGAACAGCCCACGCAGCGCCTGGCCGCTCTCCCCCTCCCCTTCGGCGTCGGCATAGGCGCGCACCTGCCGGGCGCTCTGGAGCACCCCGGCAATCTCCAGCAGTTCCCGGGGGTTCAGGCTCCCGCCCATGTCCGCCCGGGCCAGGGAGGCGCGCACATCTTTCACACCCGAAAAAGAGGGGCTCCCCTTTACTGCCAGCATGGCCTTGGCCGCCGTCGTCTCCCGAAGGCGCCGGGCCACCTCGTGCCTGTCCAAAGCCGGGCTCAGGGCAAGCGAACGCTCCTTGGCGGGGTCGCTTACCGCCTCCCGGGCCAGGAGCGCAAGCACCGCCGGTAGCTCCAGGGTTTGCAGGGATTTATCTTTCAGTTCCATATCGGTCTTCCTTTTTTCAGGGCAATTTGCCCCATGTCAGCTAGTTTACCCCCCTAGTATAAACCATATCCCTCCATTCGTCTACGGCGTTTTTTCGCCCCGGGCAGTTGACTTCCCGCTGCCGCGTTTGTATACTGGTATGGATTTTAAGCCTGCAAAGAGGGGAGCGCCCATGGACAAGCCCTATACCCTGGAAGATGTCCGCCGGGAATACCGGCGGCTGGATGCCCGCTGCGGTGTGGACACCTCCGCCATCGCCCTGAAAATTTCCCGGCGCGCTGTCAGCCAGTATGGCTGCTGCAAGTGCATGCATGGCCGTCCGGTGGAAATCCGCCTGTCCGACTTTATTATGCACGATGAGGCCCTCTTCTGGCAGACCATCCGCCATGAGTATGCCCACGCCCTGGTTCAGCTCCGCCGCCCCGGAGAGCATCACGGCCACGACGCCCTCTGGAAAAATGCCTGCCTGGAAGTTGGCTGCGCTCCGGAGCGCTGCAGCGCCGCGCCAAGCGCCGAGGCGGAGGCCAGGCGGCGCAGCCGGACGCGCTATATTCTCCGCTGCCAGCACTGCGGGCACACCTGGCACTATCTGCGTGCAGGAAAAACCGTAAAACTTGTTCTCTCCGGAAAGGGACGGACACTCACCTGCCCCTATTGCCGCAGCCGCGGGGACTTCACCTGCACCCAAAAGGACTAGCTTCTGTTTTATCATTTCACCCGTTTCTCTACCGGCAAAATGCCGGGACGAAGGCGATACTTTTCTTTCTCCAGCGAAAGAAAAGCATCCAAAAGAAAGTTTGCGCCTTGCGAGGGGACGAGGGCGTTCCTTTTCTTGCTCCTGCAAGAAAAGGAACCAAAAGAAGTTTTCCACCCATTTCTTTCAGCAGCGAAAGAAACGGGTGGAGCCC
>CAZRNK010000010.1:0-17550 GCA_964601435.1 uncultured Oscillospiraceae bacterium
CCTTCAGGGCGGCGCGGTAGTTCTCGTCCACCTGGAGCAGGGCGCGGGCAATGCAGTGGCGGATGGCGCCGGCCTGGCCGTTGACGCCGCCGCCGGTGACGGTGCATTCAATGTCCACCTTGCCCAGGGTGCCCGTGGTGTTCAGGGGCTGGCGGACCAGGAGCTTCAGCGTCTCCAGGCCGAAATAATCGTCGATGTCCCGGCCGTTGATGGTAATCTTGCCGGTGCCGTTGGGGAACAGATGCACCCGGGCCACGGAGGACTTCCGACGGCCTGTGCCATACATATAGGGCTTTTTGCTAGTATAAGTTGCCATCTCTTCTTACCTCCTTAGCGTTCCCAGGCTTCGGGCTTCTGGGCGGCGTGCTTGTGCTCGGGGCCACGGAAGACCTTCAGGCGCCGGAGCTGCCACTTGGCGATGGAGTTCTTCTGGAGCATGCCCCGGACAGCGAGACGCATGGCCAGCTCAGGCTTCTCCTGCATCAGGCGCTTATACTGGGTCTCCTTGAGCCCGCCGGGATAGCCGGAGTGGGTCCGATAGTATTTCTGCTCCAGCTTCTTGCCGGTAAGCACCGCCTGCTCGGCGTTGACGACCACGACGAAGTCGCCGCAGTCCACATGGGGGGTGTAGTCGGTCTTGTGCTTGCCGCGGAGCAAATCGGCGGCCAGCGCGGCGATCTTGCCCAGGGGCTTTCCGGCCGCATCAAGGACATACCACTTGCGCACAACGGTGTCCTTGTTTGCCATAGTAGTGGACATAGCTTCTGCCTCCAGTATAAAAAATAGAATTTTTTTGACATATTCCATGCGCCGGGGTACAATGGTGCCCGAACCGGCGCTTATTTGTTATAACACAAGGTTTTTTTTCTGTCAACACTCTTTTTTCATATTTTTTATTTGTCTCTGGACAAACTCCGTTTTTCTCTTTTTTTCTCTTGTTTACTCGAAAATGCTCATTTTCATTTTTTCTTTTTCTCTACACTGCTTTTATTGGGAGGCGCGCTTCTATGACGGACTTAAACAGCTTTACCGGCCTCATCCGCCGCTGTGTTGACGATTACCAGATGATAGCGCCCGGCGACCGCATCGCCGTGGGCGTCTCCGGGGGGAAGGACTCCCTGGTGCTCCTGTGTGCCCTCCACCACTTAAAAAGCTATTACCCCATCCCCTTTCACCTGGAGGCCATCACCCTGGAGCTGGGTTTTCCCGGCATGGATTTTTCCCCGGTGGCGGAGCTGTGCCGCCGGCTGAATGTTCCCTACACCTGCCTGAAAACCGACATCAAGGAAATCGTCTTCGACATCCGCAAGGAGGAAAACCCCTGCTCGCTGTGCGCCAAGCTCCGCCGGGGCGCCCTCAACAGCGCCATCCGGGCCCGGGGCATCTCCAAACTGGCCCTGGGGCACCATTTTGACGACACAGTGGAAACCTTCCTCATGTCCCTGCTGTACGAGGGCCGCATCTCTTGCTTCAAGCCCGTCACCTGGATGAGCCGGGCCCGGGTCTGGCAGCTCCGCCCCATGGTCTATGCCGGGGAAAAGCGGATTGCCGCCCTGGCGGAAACTCTCCATCTCCCCATTGTGGAAAATCCCTGCCCGCAGGATAAGGGAAGCAAGCGCTATGAAATCAAGACCCTGATTGCCGACCTCAGCCAGCGCTATCCCGATTTGAAAAGCAAAGTTTTTGGCGCCATGCAGCGGCTCCCGCTGGAGGGCTGGGCGCCGAAGGAGGAAGAAAAATGACGCCCCACTCCCTGACCACCGGCCCTGTCACCCGGACACTTTTGAAGTTTGCCCTGCCCTATCTGCTGGCAAATCTGCTCCAGACCTTCTATGGCCTGGTGGATTTGCTTGTGGTTGGGCAGTTCTCGGACGCGGCCAATATCGCCGCCGTCTCTCTGGGCAGTATGATTACCAGCACTGTCAACTCTCTGGTCATCGGCCTGACCACCGGCGGCACCGTCCTGGTGGGCCAGCTTCTGGGGGCAAAGCGGGACCGGGATATGGAGGAAACGGTCTCCACCATGTTCACCTTCTTCCCCCTTGTCTCCCTGGTGCTCACAGCCGTCATGTGCCTGCTGGCCGCCCCGCTGCTCCGCCTGATGAACACCCCTGTGGAGGCCTATGACGGCGCCTATGCCTATGTCCAAATCTGCTTTGTGGGCCTTTTCTTCACCGCCGGGTACAACACCCTCTCCGCCGCCCTGCGGGGCATGGGGGACTCCATGAAACCCCTGCTGTTTGTGGCTATTGCCTGCGTATGCAACATTGTGGGCGATATTATCCTGGTCGGCCCGCTGCACATGGGCGCCGCCGGGGCGGCCATTGCCACCACCGCCTCCCAGGGCATCAGCACCCTGCTGGGGGTAATCTATTTAAAAAGGAAGAAGTTCCTCTTTGACTTCCGGGCGCGCAGCTTCCGCATCCACTGGGATAAAGTCCGCCAGCTCCTCCGCCTGGGCATTCCCATCTCCCTCCAGGAATTTTTATCCATGTGCTCCTTTTTGATTTTGGAGGCCATCATCAACGGCATGGGCTACATTGCCACTGCTGCGGCCGGGGTCTGTGACAAGGTCTTTATGGTGGCTGTTATCCCCTCCTCCGCCTTCTCCGCAGCCATTGCAGCCATGGTTGCTCAGAACGCCGGCGCCGGGGCCTTCGACCGGGTGCGGGCCTGTCTGCGCACCGGACTCATATTTTCTTTCCTGATTGGCGTAGCCCTGTTTGCCTGGATGGCCCTGGCCCCGGAGAGCGCCATCCGGCTCTTCACCGGGGATACGGATGTTATCGCCGCCGCCTGCAATTACCTCACCAGCTATAAATTTGAATATCCCCTGTGCAGCCTGGTCTTCTGCATCAACGGTTTCATCAACGGCACTGGCCACACCCGGTTTACCCTGGCGGAAAACCTGGTCTCCACCTTCATTGTGCGCCTGCCTTTGTTTTTCCTTTTCAGCCTTTCCGCCACCGCCACCCTGGGCTCCATCGGCGTAGCCATGCCCCTGGCCAGCGCTTCCCAGCTCATTATGGTCCTTATCTATTTAAAAACCGGCCTCTGGAAGCGGGGCATTATGGAGGCTTCTGCCCAATAGCTGCTGTTCCCCTCCGCTCCCCGTTTCTCCACAAAACCACGGGATTTTCAACAGCTTTACCCTTTTATCAGGCAGAATATGGGCGAAATCTGTCGTTTTTCCCCCATCTGCTCCCCAATTTTTTCACAAAACGTTCACCACACAACAGGAAATTATGGTATAATAACCGCGAAACAGTTATTATACCGTGTGATGGCGCGTTCCGCTCCCGGTCTCTGGCCGAAACCGCGGACGATGCCAATATACCACAGGGCGCTTTGCGCCTGTGGTATAATGTTTTTTAGTTTGCCCAACAAACAAGCAGCAGGGAAAGGATGTGGTGTTGATGGCGCCTTACCGCCGCCTGCCCCTCACTGGACTCCACAATGCCCGGGAGCTGGGCGGCTATGCCGTCCCCGGGGGCGTAACCAAATACGGCGTATTCCTCCGCTCGGAGGTTCCCGCCCAACTTACCCAGGCGGACATTGATTTCCTCCGCCGCTATGGCGTAACCACAGTGCTGGACTTCCGCAGCGCCGAAGAGCTCCGGCGGACGCCGGATGTGCTGCGCTCGCTGGCGTGGATTGACTATATCCACCTCCCCCTCTTCGACCCTCAGGCCGCCGCCGGCGCCCTGGGCCCGCCCGTACCCGAGACGGAAGAGGAAGAGGCAGAAGAAGAACTGTTCTCCTGGGGCAGCCATTATATCCGCATGGCCGCCAGCAGCCTGGACTGGATTCGCGACACCTTCTCCGCCCTGGCTGCGGCAAAGGGCTGCACCCTGTTTCACTGCACCACCGGGAAGGACCGCACCGGCGTCATCGCCGCCCTCCTGCTGGGCTGCATGGGCGCCGCACCGGAGGACATTGTCGCCGACTACAGCGTCAGCCAGCTCTACCTCCGGGAAATGTACCGGAAAATGGCCCCCTTCTTCCATCTGGATGCAGATGGGAATCACGGCTTTTTCAGCACCGCCCCCGCCAATATGGAGGCCCTGCTGGCACATCTGGACGCCACCTATGGCTCTCTCACCAATTATTTAACCCACTGCGGGATAACAGACACGGTTTTGGCAGCGATTCAGGGAAAGTTCCTGGAAAAAGCAGATTTTTCTTGAAAGCAGCTCTGCTTTGTTATATAATATTCCGGCATGATTCAGTTGGACGGGCTCGAAGTGCCACTTTTTTTGCAAAGGATGAAGGTTACATGAGTGCATCTCAGGAAAAGAAAAAGCGCAGGGAGCTGCGGGACGGCGGCTCTGACCCCCGCCGGGCCAAGGAGCAGGCCGACCGCAAAAAGCTCCGGCGCACCAACCTGTTTATGACCATTGGCATTGGGTTGATTGCCATTTTGATTGTGGTTGTCATTCTGGTAAACTCCACGCTGTTCTACACCACAACCACCGCCGTGGAGATTGGCGGGACAAACTACACCACCGCAGAGTTTAACTATTTCTATTACACCGCCTACTATAATTTCGTCAATAATTATAGTGATTACCTCAGCTACTTTGGCCTGGATACTTCCCAACCGCTGGGCAGCCAGGACTATTCCGATGACCAGACCTGGGAGGACTATTTTAAGGAACAGGCGCTTACCTCTCTGGAGGAAATCACCATGTTCTGCGACATGGCTGAGGATGCGGGCTATACCCTCTCGGAAGAGGACCAGGCCCAGGTGGAGGAGTCCATCGCCAGCCTGGAGGAGGCCGCCGCAAGCTATGAGTATACGGACATCGACCTCTATTGCGCCGCCGCTTATGGCCGTGGCAGCAACCTGGCCACTGTACGGGCCATGATTGAAAAGAGCGTCCTTGCCAGCTCCTATGCCGAGGAATTCTACTACAGCAACTTCACCTATACGGAGGAGGAGCTGGAGGCCAATTACGAGGAAAACAAGGATTCCTACGACTATATCACCTACCGCAGCTTCTTCTTCAGCGGCGCTGCCGACGAGGAAGCGGGCATTGACGAGGAGACTGCCATGGAGACTGCCCGGACCAACGCCGAGGCCATGGCTGCCGACGCGGTGGATGACATCACCTTTGCGGATTTGGCCTACAACTATGCCGACGAGGACAGCAAATCCACCTATGAGGACGAGGACGCCACCGAGTCCACGGCCACCGGCGCCTCCATCACCTCTTCTTACTCCGCTTTTGCCGAGTGGCTCCTGAGCGACGAGCGGCAGGAGTTTGATGTCACCACGGCGCAGACGACCAATGGGTATTATGTGGTCATGTTTATCAGCCGCAATGACAACAACTATTACACCAAGAACGTCCGCCATATCCTCATCCAGGCGGAGGCCAGCGACGACGGCACCTATACGGATGAGGCCCTGGCAGCAGCCCAGGAGCGGGCCGAGGAAATCTACGCCGAGTGGCAGGATGGAGACGCCACAGAGGAGAGCTTCGCCGCGCTGGCGGAGGAATACTCCGATGATGCGGGCTCCAACACCAACGGCGGCCTGTATGAGAATGTGTATGAGGGCCAGATGGTAGAGGAGTTTGACGCCTTCTGCTTTGACCCTGACCGTCAGCCTGGAGACACCGGCATTGTCTATGGCGAATCCAGCAGCTATGCCGGCTATCACATCATATACTTCGTCGGCGACGGCCAGCTCTACCGCAACTATATTGCGGAGAACAACCTCCGCAGCGAGGACTACAGCGCCTGGGAGACCGAAGCCCTGGAGAGCTATAGCGCCAATACCCACTTCTCCTTCCGCTTCGCCGGATAAACGTATAGGCAAAATAAAATTCCTGATGGAACGCCATTCGGCAGTTCCATCAGGAATTTTTTTGCTGCATTTTCTCTGCAGGCCAGAAAATCTCCAGGCGCTAAATCACAGAGCCGATATCAAAGCCCTCCCGCATGGCCTCCATAATCTTGGCGGGCTTGGTGCAGTCGCCAATGGCGTAGTATTCCACCCGTCCGCCCAGCCGCAGGGCATCCGCTTCCCTGCGCAGGGCCTTGAGTCCGGCAGCCAGGATAATCGTGTCCGCCGGGAACAGCTTCTCCCCCTCGCTGTCCGCCGCTATGACGCCTTCATCTGTAATGGCTACGCAGCGGGTATTCACATGGCCGTCTGCCATCTGGGCAATCCGCTCGTTGAGGGCCGTCTTGTGATTGGGCGCAGCGTCCCGGGCCAGCTCAGGGAGCATCTCAATGATGGTGACTTCATGGCCCTCCATAGCCAGGTGGACTGCGGCTTCGCTGCCTACAAGTCCGCCGCCAATTACCACCACACGCTTGCCGATTTCTACACCGGCATCGAACATATTGGTTCCCAAAACCACTTTCTTGCTGTCAACGCCGGGGATGGGCGGGATTACCGGCTCGGCGCCAATGGCGCATACTACCACGTCCGGGTCCAACTCCTCCACCAGTTCCGAGGTGACGCGGGTGTTCAGCCGGATTTCCGCGCCGCTCTCCTGAACCTGGCGGGCCAGGAGGCATTTCAAATCGTCAATCTCTTTTTTAAAGGGGATGTGCCGGGCAAAGAGGAGGGCCCCGCCCAGTTCACTGCCGGCATCGCAGAGCAGCACCTGATGTCCCCGCTGGGCGGCCACTGCCGCCGCCTTCATGCCGGCGGGTCCGCCGCCGGCCACCAGCACCTTCTTCGGATTGGCTGTGGGCTTGGGCTCGATATCCTTGCTGTAGCGTCCCAGCCGGGGGTTTACCGTACACTTGAATGCTCTGGTAGAATACTTAATCTTAAAGCACATGTTGCACCGGAGGCAGCGGGTAATGTCCGCATCCCGGCCCTCCAGGCCCTTCCGGGGAATATCCGGGTCCGCCAGGAGGCCATGGCCAATAATAAAGCCATCGGCCGCCCCTTCCCGGAGCTTCTGCTCCATGAAGGCCGGGTCTACATAGCCGCCCACCGTGGTGACGGGGATGTGGACATGCTTACGCACCTCAGCCGCCAAATATGTATTGAAGCCGGGTTTGTCAAAAACGCCGGGAATCATCCGCCGCGTCCAGGGGGCACCGGCGGAGACATTCATAATGTCCACATACTCCTGGGCCCGCTCTGCGAAGTAAATGGCATCCTCAATGGTGGCGCCGCCCTCGCAGAACTCCTCACCGCTGATGCGCATATCCAGGGCAAAATTGCGCCCAACCCGGTTGCGGACCCGCTCTAAGACCATCAGGGGGAAGCGGACCCGATTTTCCCGGCTGCCCCCGTAGGCGTCGGTGCGCTGGTTGTGCTTGGGAGACAGGAACTGGTTTAAGAGCCAGCCGTGTCCGGCGTGAATCATACACATGTCAAAGCCGCAGTCCTTGGCGGTGGCCGCCGCCTCGGCAAACGCCTCTGCCACGTCGTCCATCATTTCCTCTGTCATGGCGATGACCTCGTCGCCCCACTCGTCAATGTACCCCATAGGGGCAACGGAAAGGACACCGTTGTTGTAGATGGGGTCGGCCATAGCGCCGCCGTGGCTGATTTCAATATTGGCCAGGGCGCCGTGGCGGTGGATGGCATCAGTCACCGCCACCAGGGAGGGCAGCACCTCGTCCCGGCCCAGCATCAGCATCTGGGGATGGGTCTTGCCGCAGTCGGTGCGCACGATGCTCTCACCCACCGTCACTACAGCGGCGCCGCCCTCGGCCAGCCGGCCATAGAAGGCGATGCTCTCCTCTGTCAGGCCCTCCTTGGCGTCCATCTCCGTCATGGACATGGGCGCACCCTCAATGCGGTTGCGGAAGGTCAGCGGCCCCACCTGGAGGGGGGAATATAAAAGGGGAAATTTTCGTTCTTTCATGGTTTACCTCCGGAAAGTATCAATAGTGGAAGGTGTCCGCCATGGTGGCGTAGGGCACCGGCGGCAGGGGCTCCGCCTGAGGCATCTGGGTGGGGGCATACATGGCGTGGAAATCCCCGGGCGTATCGTGGGGGAAGCGCTGCATCTGCGGCCCATCCTCCTCCCCGCCGGGCCCGGGTCCGCCAGGACCGCCGGCAGGGGCATTCTCATCGGCTATCCAGCTCCCTGCGTCCATGGGGGCCATCAAGTCTGCATACACCGAAGCCCGCTGGAAGCGGAATTCCCCATCCTCTTTTTTGAAGTCTACCGCGTAGCGCTCCCACATCCAGCGCCCCTCTTTTTGCTCCGTCCAGTTTAAGTTGCTGCTGATAGAGCCGGGGGTATACCAGAATGCTTTACAGCTTAAATGGTCATCCGCCACTTCGATTACCGGCGTGGTCAGGGTATGGACCGCCATCTCCAGCAGGGGCCGGGGGTCGCGCCCCTCCACCTGGGGATATTTCTTCAGCAGATACTTGTAGTTTTCCAGGCAGTTGGCCTCGCAGCCCAGGCCATAGGTAGCGCGGAATGCGGCCAGACTGGTCCGCCGGCCCATCCCCTGGGTCCAGCGCACATCCTTGTCCTCCCGGACCCAATAGGTATCCAGCTCATCCGTATTCCAGCAGGCGGCATGATAGTAGCAGTGCCGCGCCATCAGGTTTTCCGCCTCCAGGCAGATTTCCGCCTCTTCCAGCAATTTCATCAGCTCATCCAAGGTCATGCACCTCCCACTTCAGCTCTTCCAGCGTGTCATATGCCACCGGCAGGGCCGGCTCCGGACTCCAGTTGAAGCTGGGGTCATAGAAAACGCCCCGCTCTGCTTCCAGCCCGGCCACATCCGCCTCCGTCAGCTCCAGAAGCACATCCGTACAGGGCAGCGAGGGCTCCGCCTCCCTGTCCGTCCCCGCCTCCAGGGACAAATCCGTACCGGAAATCAGCCGCCAAATCCGCCAGCCCGCCTCTGTTTTGATAAAGTCGGCCCGAAGGCGGCCATTGACCCAGTTGCCCTTTCCCCCGGCCGCGCCCTGCTGGCCCAGGCTGTACCAAAAACCCCGGGCGGAGCCGCCATCTTTTGCAATTTCAATCAGCGGCGTGGTGAGCGGGTGCCACTCCATATATCCCTGCCCTGTGCGCGCCGCCTTGTTCCGGAGGGCCGCCGCCAGGGTCTCCCGGCCCCGCAGGCACAGGTTGTTCTGGACATAGACACAGTCCTCCGCCCACAGCGCCAGCTCCGCCTCCACCTGGCCGCTGGCCTGGTAGAAGGCCCGCCGGCCCATCAAATTCCGGATTTCCAACGCATCCCGGACCCGCTCTGTGCGCGCCTGGGGCGTCAGGCCCTGAATGTTTATCATGAACGCCCCTCCTTTCCATCGTAGGCAAACGTATCTGCAAAGGTCTCATAGGGCTCCGGCAGAGGGGGCATCTGCCCCTGCATCCACCCGGCCCCAAAGGCACAGTACCCCGGCCCCGCCTCGGTGGGCGCCGGCAAAGCAGCCTCCACCGGGGCAAAGTCTGAAATCGGCCCCGCGCCCCAGTTTGTCCCCGGGCGGCAGAAGATGTCGGTATAAATCAACAGATGCCAGATTTTCCAGACCCCGTCCTCCAGCACAAAGTCGCCATACATGGGCCCCCGGCGCCAAGCGCCGTCCGCCCCGCCGCTGCCAATCTCCGTGTCCATGCCAATCACATACCAGAAGCCTTTGGCCGTCTGCCCGTCGGCTGCCACTTCGATTACCGGCGTGGTCAGGGGGTCCAGCTCCAGGGAGCCTACGCCCAGGAGCGCTCCGGCCGGCTTGCCGGCCAGCGCCGGATACTGCTTTTGGGCCACCTCTGCCCGGCTCAGGTCCTGCGCTTTTCTGGCCTGGAACCATCCCTCCAGCGCCGCATAGCCCCGGTAAAGTCCATGGTTAAAGCCCAGTACCGGCTCCGGCGCCTGGCGGCACCAGAGGGCGCGCTCCCCTTCGCTGTCCTTCATCATAACGCAGTGGAACCGCCGGCCCATCAGATTTTCAATCTCCCGGCGGGCCTTCCAACTTCTCAGCTGCTGCAGCTGCGCTGCATATGTCTCCTGCATCGTTTTTCCTCCTCTCATGTGGCGCTGCGCCAGCCTACCTTCGGCTCCCCGTCCACCTGCTTGATGGTGACAAACATGTTGTCGTTGAGGGGATTGGTAAAGGTGTAGTCCGCGCGCTTGTGATTGCCCCGGGTCTCCCGGCGCTCCCGGGCACACAGGCAGATGAGCTTGCCCACCTGCAGCAGTTCAAAGGCCTCCAGGGTGCGCATCAGCTCATGGGCGTTGCTGCAGGAAATCTCTGCCTCACCCCGGCGCTGTAAATCGCACAGATACTTGTAGCCCGCAGTGAGTGTATCTTCCGAGCGGAGGTTGACAAGGCCGGCATAGTCCTCAATAATCTGCTGAACCGCCACATTCAGCTCCTTCCAGTTGGAGCCGTCGGTGCGCTCCATCAGGGCAGAGTAGAAGGCAAGCCGCTCCTGCACCCGCTCCAGCTGCGTCAAATCCTGCATGTCCAGCTCCACGTTCTGGACATATTTGGCGGCGCTCTCGCCGGCCACCCGGCCCATCACCGCCGCGCCGGCCATATGGCCGCCGAAGTTACCCACCTCGTCCCCGGAGGCAAACAGTCCCGGCACGTCTGTGGCGGCCGTCTCGTCAATCTGCACACCCCTGTCCAGCTGGCTGGCCCCATAGGAGCCAAACTCCGGCATGTGCTTGCGCAAATCAATGCCCTGCTGCTCCATAGCCTCCAGGAGGGAGGTATCCCCCTCGCAGGTAAAGGCCCAGAGCATATACTCATAGTCCTCCTGGGAAATGCCGGTGCAGTCAATATAGACCGGCCCGGTACCGTCGCGCTTTTTGTCCATGAACACAGTGGGCCACACGTCGGAGGTAATGTCCCCCAATTCCTTGGTGGGCTGCTTGACAAAGGGGCCCACGCTCTTGCCCTTTGCGTCCCGCAGTACGCCAATCCAGGTCCCCTTTCCGGCCCGGGAGAAGTACATGGGCCCTGCCGAGGCGCCAGGCACCTCAATGTTCACAATCGTGGCCCCGGCCCGGTAAGCCGCCGCCATTCCCAGGCCCGTGTTGGCCGGGCAGCCGGGTACATTGAACATGCACGCCGCCGTAGGTCCAGGGTAAAGGCGGTTCACCGAACCGGTAGCGGAAATGACGCTCTTGGCCCGGTAGAGCTTGATTTTGGGCGTATCGGTGGACACATCCACGCCCATAGCGCCAATAATCCGGCCCTCGCTGTTGGTGAGGAATTCGGTAACCGGTGTGTGGTTTTCAATCCGCACGCCCCGCTTTTTCGCCTCCTCGGTGAGGATTTTCTTCTGGTTCTTGCCGTCATACTTCAGGTGGATGCGCATGCGTCCGGGGAAGGCGTGGCCCAGGAAGGTCCAGTCCCCGTGGGGCCGCATGTTGATGCCCCATGCCTCCCACTGCTTGACAATTTCAAAGGATCGCTCCACAAACACCCGCTGGATTTTGGTGTCGGACCACTTGCCGGACTGGCTGGCCTTGAACTCCTTCATATAGTCCTCAATATCCCCGTGGACTTCCGGGATATAGCACAGGAAGTGGTCGTTGCCCCCTACGCCGTCCCCGCTGCGCAGGGTGTTGGCCTTCTCACAGACGATGACACTGGCGCCGCCGTCCGCCGCTGCAATGGCAGCCATCAGGCCGCTCATGCCGCCGCCGCACACCAGCACGTCGCAGCTGAGCACTTCATTTTTGATTTCAATCATCATAGCCCTCCTTTGCATCCCGGTACAGCATGGTCAGCGGCAGCGGATAGCGCATGCGGATGGAGCCGGTGGGGCAGTCCATGGCGCAGGCGCGGCAGTGCCAGCACTCCTCCGGATAGCGGACTGTGGGCTGTGTGCCCGGCACTGAGGGGCCAAAGACATTCATACAGCAGATATCTGCACATTTTCCGCAGGCGATACAGGTCTTGTAGTGAATAACTGGCGGCAATTGTACACCACTCCTTCCTTGGAAATTGCCTTGAAATTGATTGTTATACACGGTATAATATTGCAAATGGCCTATGGAAGCCCATTTGTTTTCTTGGGGGAAATAGATATGAAGCTGATGCAGTTAACCGTACTCCTCGCAGTCTATGAGGCCGGCTCCTTCTCTGCCGCTGCGGAGCGGCTCTATTTGTCCCAGCCCTCTGTCAGCCTCTATATTAGCTCCCTGGAGGCGGAGCTGGGCTACCAGCTCTTTCACCGGACGAACCGGGGCGTCGTCCCCACGGAGCGGGGCAAGCTGGTCGTGGAGCAGGCGGAGCGCATCCGCCAGGCTGTCGACGCCATTCAAAACCTCTCCCTTTTAGACGGACAAACCCTCTTGGGCTCCGCCCGGATTGGGGCGCTGCCCCATATCTGCAACACCATCCTCGCCGCCCTCCAGGAGGAACTGGAGCAGTATCCCGACTTTACGCTGTCGGTGGTGAGCCTCTCTGCCGACCAGGTTCTCCCGGCTGTGGAGCGGCGGGAAGTGGATTTGGGGATTGTACAGACCTGTGACCTGGACATGTCCGCCTTCCGGAAAAAACTGCGCCGGGGACAGCTTCAGTCGGGCACCCTGGCTGAGGACACCCTCCACTTCTGCGTCAGCGACAACCACCCCCTATGGCAGTTGGAAAAGGTCACGCCCCAGGATTTGCTCCAATACCCCTATCTCATTTACGGCGACACTCCCAACCCCCTGGTGACCCGGCTCTACGAGGCACAGGGACTGGAGATGGAGCCTATCTGCAAGCATGAGTTTATTCCCATGCGGCGGTATGCTGTGGAGCACAACGCCTTCTCCCTGCTGCCCCTCCGGGCAATTCACCACGGGAATATGAACTATATCCACCAGCTCTCCCCCCTGGCAGTGGAGGGCATCGACTGGCACACAGACGTCGTCTGGCTCCACACCGGCGAGCCGCTGACGCCCACAGAAGAGCTCCTTTTAAAACGGATTGACAATCTCTACCGGCTGGGCGGCGAGGCACAGGGCGGATTAGTAACGGAAAGTCTCTGAAAATGTCCCATAGGGCTCCGGCGGCGGCGGGTCGCAGGCCGGGGCGGCATGGACACTATAGGCATGATAAGCGGTGATGGGCCCCTTGGGCGCCATGGCCGCTTTTGCTTCCGGGGGCAGATTTGCCATACGTGCCTCTGCGGCCAGGGAGGCCTCCACCCAATCCTTCCCCCAGGGGGTATTGAAGGACGGCAGGGCGTGGTAGTGCCAGATTTTCCATACTCCGTCCTCCCGAATGAAATCTACGGCGAACTTCATCCACAGGGCGTGGCCTGCCGGCCGTTCTTCGCCAGGATGGCACTCGGTGGCCACCGTAGGGGCATACCACATCCCCTTGGCTGTCTGCAAATCCTCCGCCACCTCAATGACCGGGGAACCCAGGCACCGGAGGTCGAGCAGCCCGTTTCGCCCATCCTCGTTTTCGTCCCCGGGATAGAGGCGGCGCATCTCCCGGGCATGGCCGGCATACTGCTTTCCCAAAAATCCACCATCATTTCCCGGACCCCCTCCGGCCCGCTGCGCTGGCCGTGGTTGGCGGCCTCCGCGGATACGTCCGCCCTGTCCTGTGCAAAAAGGGTCAGGGTCTTTTCGTATTCCCCGCCTTCAAACCAATACATTAATCGCCCCATCAGGTTTTGGATTTCATGGACAGCCAGGAGGGTATCCAGTTTTTTCTCCAAACGCTCCAGGCGCGCTTCTCTCTCCATTCGCTGCACTCCTCTCGCTGCTGTGTTTTTGGGTTGTACGCCCGCCCCACGGGGCGGGCGTACGGGGTTTATCCTCTCTTTTACCGGGCCAAATAGCGGTCATAGGCCGCCTGCTTGACCTCTACCAGATGTTCAATGCCCATGGACTCAATCTGGGCGATAAAGGCATCCCACTCTTCCAGGGGACGGTCGCCCACCACAAATGCGCTGATATTCTCATCCACATAAGTGGCAATGTCGCTGACATACTCGCCATAGATTTCGCTCTCTTCCACTGTCAGGTCACCGAAATAGCGCATCTCATCGGTGGCATCCTGCCGCCAGATTGTCTGGGAATCAATCTGATTCTGGCTGTCAAAGGTGGCATACAGGCGGGTATTGGTGTAGTAGAAGGGGAAATCAAAGAACAAAATCAATCCGCAGGAATTGAACGTGGAGTTCAGACCGTTGGGGTTATTGAGAATCAAATCCGTGTACACGACCTCTCCATCCACATAGTTGAAGGTCTCCCCTTCAATCCCGTAGTTGGACGCCTCGATTCCCTCGTCTGTCCAGAACCAGTTGATGACCTTCATCGCCATCTCCGGGTCCTCACATTGGGTGGAAATGGCCCAGCCGCCGCTGGCACCCTTGCCGCCGGCATTGGAATAGAGCTTGAAAGTGTCCCCCGGCTCCCGGGTCAGCTCGGGAATTGCAACTGCATTATAGCCCTCCCCGGCTGTGGCGGCGATGGAATCGCTCAGGTTGGCGCTGGAGCCCACCCAGAATCCACATTCGCCTGCATCGCTGTACTGCTTCTGGTCATTAGGGTTGACAATGCTCAGGGAGACATCCCCGATGAGTCCCTCGCTCCACCACTTGTTGAGCATCTCTACATAGTCCCGGTAGTTGGGGTCTGTAACGCCGGCAATGACCTGCCCGTCCCGGACATGGTAGGCAATATCGCCGTCGCCGGCAAAAGCCGCAATCTCATAGCCGCCGTTGAACGCATCGTTGTTGTTCGTCCATTTCTGGAGCATCACCATCGGATACTTCACATCCAGCACATCCCGGAAGGCTACCAGAATCTCATACAAATCGTCATATGTGTCGGGGATATCCATATTCAGCTCATCCAGCCAGTCCTTCCGGATGGTGCTGCCGGAATAGGACTGGTCCTCCAGGACCCAGACTGTGGTAATCGCCCCGTTATCGGAGGTAATCTCCTTGGCATAGTTTTCGTTGGCCAGGTATCCACGCTCATAGAAATCCGGCAGGCAGGTCTCCAGATGGGGCGCCAAATCTACACAAATCTCGTCGGCAATCAGGGCGTCAATGCCGCCGGTGTACATGGCGTCAGGCACACCGATAAAGTCGTAGTACTCTCCGCTGACCAGCATAATGTTGAACTGCTCGGCATAGGCATCCTGGTCAATGGGGGTAAAGACCAAATCCACACCTGTGGCCTCTTCCAGAAGCTTTACGCCGGCCATGCCGTCAAATCCCTCGTTGGTCAGCACCCGGGGCATAAAGCCCGCCATGCCCATAATCACTGTAAACTCCACGGAATCTTCCGTCAGCGGGTAGGACACCGGGGACACCGGCGCCTCGGTTTCCCCGCCTGCTTCCGGCGCCTGGGTCTCTTCGGGCGCCTCGGACGGCGGCTCTGTCGCCGGGGCCTCCGTCTCTGCCGGGGCGGGGGCCTGCGTTGGCTCTGTCCCGCCGCCGCAGCCGGCCAGCAGGGCCAGCAAAAGGGTCAATACCAGGGTAAGCGCTGTGATGGACTTTTTCATTTTCCTTCTCCTTTCTGCTCTTTGCAAGAAACTTCCTTGTGCACTTTGTCTGCCTGGTTTATCTCTATTATCCAATCCTTTCAGCATTTTGTAAAATATCGTTCTCACATGCTCGCTATTAATTTTCTTAATATCGAAATGCAGTTGCACATTCTCTTCCTTTTTCTCAAGCTTTGTGATACCATTGGCATGTTGATAACTTTCCGTCTGGCTGCAAGGCCGGCGGAGCGGGAGGTCAGGTATGGGAAATCCTTTTCTGCGCGCAGAAATGCTCTTGGGTCCGGCGGCTATGGCCCGCCTGGAAAAGAGCCATGTGGCGGTGTTTGGCCTGGGCGGGGTGGGCTCCTGGTGTGCGGAGGCGCTCTGCCGCTCCGGTGTCGGCACCCTGACGCTGATTGACGAGGACACTGTCTCCGAGAGCAACCGCAACCGGCAGCTCTGCGCCCTGGAGAGCACCACCGGCCAGGCAAAAGCCCAGGTGCTGGCCCGGCGGCTGGCTGATATCAATCCCCAGGCCCGGATTTTCCCCATTGCCGGCCGGTATGAAGCCGCCAGCCGGGACGCCTTTTTCCCGGAGGAGGGCGGCTATGACTTTGTGGCCGACGCCATTGATTTGGTGGCCTGCAAGCTGGATTTGATTCTCTCCGCCCGGGAACGGGGCATCCCCATCCTCTCCGCCCTTGGCACCGGGAACAAGCTGGACGCCGCCAGGCTCACCATTACCGACATTGCCAAAACCCAGGGCTGTCCCTTTGCCCGGGTTATGCGCCGGGAGCTCCGGGCCCGGGGCGTTACCCACCACACGGTTGTCTATTCCCCGGAGGAGGCCCGTACCCCTGCCCAGCCGGAGGCGCCCCCGCCGGGTCGCCGGAGCGTCCCCGGCTCCCTCGTCTGGGTGCCTGCCGCCGCCGGGCTCCTTATGGCCCAGCACATTGTCCTCACCCTGGCCGGGGAGCTCCCCCCAAGCCCATAAACAAAAAGGCCCCGCTTTTCCTTCAGACAGCCAAATTGCTGCCCGAAGGAAAAGCGGGGCCTTTCCATATGTACGTTATCGTTTGATGTCAATAAACCGGTAACCGGTGGCGTTGATAAAAGTTGTGTCCTGCCAGACAAAAACATTGGCGCTGGCCACCGGGCTGCCGCTCAGGTGGGTGTGGCCAAAGAGATGGATTTGGGGCTTATACACCTCGTCAATATGCCGCAGGGCCTCAAAGCCCTGGTGGAAGGTGTCCTCCCCGTCCCCCAGCCCCAATGCGCTAGCATGGCTCACCAGAATGTCAATGCCGCCCGCCCGGCGGATGGCCGGCGTCAGCTTTCTGAGCCGCTGCCACATCTGCTTGTCCGTATATTCATGGGGGGCGCTGCGGGGGCTCTTGCAGCCCCCCAGGCCCAGAATCCGAATCCCGTCCACCACCGTCAGCACTCCGTCAATGCACTGGCAGCCCAGGGGCGGACGGCGGTCATAGTTCTTGTCATGGTTCCCGTGGACATACAGCAGGGGCGCGGGAATCATCGTCACCAGAAAGGACAGATACTCCGGCTTCAAATCGCCGCAGGAGATGATTAAGTCAACGCCCTGAAACGCTTTTGCGTCGAAAAAATCCCAGATGTACTTGCTCTCTACATCAGAGACCGCTAAAATCCGCAGCGCGCTCACCTCCCGCCGTCCTTGGCTGTACTTTCTACTGCATTTTACAATATTTCGATAAAATTTACAAGCGGTTGATTTTTTCCAGGGGAAATTTTCCCGCCCCTCGCGTCAAAAGGCTATCATACCTTCCAAATCCGCTCCGCATACTCCTGCACTGCCCGGTCTGCGGCAAAGATGCCGCTGCGGGCGATGTTGGTCAGGGAAATCTGGCTGCTCCGGCGCTGGTCGGCCAGAGTGGCGTAGAGCCGGTCGTGGCAGTTTACATAACTTTCAAAGTCCGCCAGAAGCATATATTCATCCCCGCCATAAATCAGGCGGGAGGTGATGTCAGAATAGTTCTCCCCGTCGGCAAAGCCCTGGCTCATCCGGGACAGCACCCGGTGGAGGCGCTCGTCGGAATTGTACAGCGCCGCCGGGTCATACCCCGCCGCCTTCCGGGCCAGGATTTCCTCGTTTGTCAGGCCAAAGAGGAACATGTTCTCGTCCCCCA
>CAZRNK010000011.1:0-12996 GCA_964601435.1 uncultured Oscillospiraceae bacterium
CGAGAAAAACAAGATTGTCATCGATGAGGCGGTCGCCCCGGTGGTGCGCCGGATTTTTAGTATGGCCCTGGAGGGCATAAGCTGCCGGCAGATTGCTGCACAGCTTAACAAAGAGGGGTGCCTACCCCGGCTGCCTACGCCAACCTGACTGTGGCCAACCCGGGGCCATATACCGGCCTGTGGAGCGGCGAGCGGATTTCTGAGATGCTGCAAAATGAGACTTATATTGGAAACATGGTACAGGGGCGCAGTATGCGCATTAGCTACAAATCCAAAAAATGCGTCAGACGCAGGCCGGAGGACTGGGTAGTAGTGGAGGGGACCCATGAGCCTCTGATAGACAGGGAGACCTTTCAGAAGGTGCAGATGCTGGTGATGAGCCGAAGGCACACCCGCAGCCGTACTTACGACTTCCTGCTCAAGGGCTTGATCTTCTGCCACGAGTGCGGCTACCCGCTGGCGGTGCTTAACCGGAAAAACGCAGCCGGGGAGGACGTGCTGTACTTTGTCTGCCGTACTTACCAGCGGTTCACCAAGGCAGGGGTCTGTACCTGTCATTCCATCAGGGAGAGGACAGTCACAGAGGCGGTGCTGGCGAAGGTGCAGGAGGTCTGCCGGGCCTATATGGCTCCAGACCTACTTCAGCCTGTTGCCATTAGCGAGCTGGAAAAAGCGGAGCGGGCGCAAAGCCATGTGCGTGAAGTCCAGGCACTGCGCAGCAAAATAGAAAACTTGACAGCCAACCTGGATAAGGTATATATGGACCGGTTGAGCGGCATGCTTGCCGAGGAGGATTTTGCGCGAATCTACCAGCGCATCAAAATGGAGCGCAGCACATTGGAAGAGAGCCTGAAGGCCCTGGAAATGCAGAAAGAAAGCCCGGTCAACAGGGATAAACTGGAAAAAATGGTTCAAAGCTTTATAGACAGCGCATTTACCAGCCGGGAGCTGCTGGTGAGCCTCATTGAACGGGTGGAGCTGACCGAAGAGAAAGAAATCATTGTCAGGTTCCGTTTCCGCCAGTTGGAGGCGATTTCTTGAAAGGCATCGTTTACATTAGCCGCGGCGCTATGTATCGCGCATTGAGAAAAAAGCATTGGAGAAACTCAAGACAGCCATAACACTCGAAGAAAAATCTTAAATTTTTCTTACATATGGGAACAAAGGGCTGGGCTTTTTCGTCAAAATCTGATACAATCGTGATGCACTTGCCGCACATACTAAAACGGTGGGAGGGAAAAGCAGTGGTCAAGATTTTGATTGTTGAGGATGAGAAGCCCATCAATGATTTGATTGAAATGAATCTGACAGAGGCGGGGTACCAATGTACCTGCGCCTATGACGGCATTGAGGCGGCGGACATTCTGGAAAAAGAGCGCTTTGATTTGGTGCTTCTGGACATTATGCTGCCGGGCGCCAATGGATACGAGCTCCTGGATTACATCAAGCCGATGGAGATTCCCGTCATCTTCCTGACGGCGAAGGGAACGGTGGAGGATAAAGTCAAGGGGCTGAAGCTGGGAGCGGACGACTACCTGGTAAAGCCCTTTGAAATTGTGGAGTTGCTGGCCAGGGTGGAGTCTGTGCTCCGCCGGGCCGGAAAGACCCAGACGGAAATCCAGGTGGCGGACATCACCATCGACACCCGTTCCCGCACTGTCCGCAGGGGAAATAAGGAGATTCCCCTGACGATGAAGGAATATGAATTGCTGCTCTTATTTGCCCGTAACCGCAACATCGCCCTCTTCCGGGAGACGCTGTATGAGCGGGTTTGGGAGAGCGACTATATGGGCGACAGCCGCACTGTGGATCTCCATGTCCAGCGGCTGCGGAAGAAGCTCCACTGGGAAGATAAGATTAAAGCAATCTATAAGGTGGGATACCGATTAGAAGCATAAGCAAGCCGTTGGGCGCCTTCTGTGCCACCGCCTCTTTTCTGGCCGTAATTTTATGCATCTGGGAATGTGTCTCTCTCCGGCTCATGCCGGAGGCGTCCCTGCACTACGGAGCCTACCTGCTCTTTCTGTTTGTTGTCTCTCTGGGCGGGGCCGCTGCGGCGGCCCTTTGGGAGCACTGGCGGGACAGGAAACGCCGGCGTGCAGAGGGGGCGTCTGCCCAGGAGATTGCCCGGCTGGAGGAGGAACTGCGGAATCTGCAGAGTGATGCGGAGCGCAGGGAGGAATTCATTGCCAGCTTTGCCCACGAGCTGAAAACGCCGCTGACTGCCATCATCGGCTATGCGGATATGCTCCGGAGCAAGGATATGGCGCCAAAACCCCGCTTTACGGCGGCGGGCTATATTTTTTCCGAGGGAAAGCGGCTGGAGGCCCTTTCCCTAAAACTCATGGACATTATTGTAGTCGGGAAGCAGGATTTTCAAAAGCGCCGGTATGATGCCAGCTATCTGCTCTGGGAAGTGGCGGCGGTATCTGTACCCTCTACGGGCGGCGACGGCCTGAACCTGAATGTCCGGGCGGAAAAAGGGGAAGTGGAGATTGAGCCCGACCTCTTCAAGACCCTGCTTATCAATTTGGTAGACAACGCCCGAAAAGCCAGCCGGAAGGGGCAGACTGTGGAGCTGTACGGGAAGAATGAGCCCGGCGGCTACGCTTTTTATGTCCGGGATTATGGCCGGGGCATGGCGCCGGAAGAGCTGGGGAAAATTACAGAGCCCTTTTACATGATTGACAAGTCCCGCTCCCGGGCGCAGAACGGCGCGGGGCTGGGCCTGGCGCTGTGCCAGCGGATTGCCCAGCTCCATGGCTCAACCCTGGAGTATACCAGCGCCCTGGGCGAGGGGACGACGGTTCGTGTATTCCTGGCATCGGGGGGTGCGTCCTGATGAAAGGGAAAATAGGACATTTCCTGGCCCTTTTGGGAACGGCTCTTGTCCTTGGCCTTTGCGCCTGGCTGCCCTCACTCTTTTCCGGGGAATTGCCTGCCGGACCGCAGGAGCCCGATGGCGCCCAGGGCGACGGCACGCTGATTTCCGGCGAAAATCTTTCTGAGTCCGAGCACCGCCGCCTCTGGTGCAGCTACCGCTTCGGTACAGAAGAGGAGGGCTACCGGACGGTGCAAATGAACGCGGAAACCATAGAGGGGGAAAAAATAAATGCCAGTCTTGATGCGCTGGAGGAGCTAATCAGGAGCTTTCAGATAGACGGGGCGGAGAACATAGAGATTGCGGCCACAGGGCAGGAGTATATCCTCTATTCCGACCCGGACGGCCGGTGTATCCTGATGCTGCACTATTACCGGCAGTGGACCGGGGACTGGCGCAACTGGATGGAGCTGTACCTTGACGTAGACACGCTGGAGGTCTATTATATCTATACCAGCAGCGCCTGCCTGCAAAATAACGACCAGTATATTGGTGTTGTCGATACAGATATGGATGTAGGGGATGCTGTGACCGCCTTCGGCGAACTCTTTGATATGGAGCCCAAGAGCCTGTCATGGTCTGGCGACCCGGAGGACTATGCCACTGCCCAGTATGTGTCTGGAGACGATGTGCTGACTGCCCGGGTGGACTGGAAATATGCAGAAAAATATTTGTATGACATCCGCTATGAGCTCCTCTCGATAGAGGAGGCGGGGACAGAAGCTGTGGTCTCTGCAGTGCCGGCGGCATAAATGGCTGAAAAGAGAGATTTCACGTCCGGGCGTGAAACAGGAAAGCGAGCGACAAAAGATTTGAAGCAAAAAATTTTGTTTTTCGATATAGATGGAACGCTGCTTACATTGGATACCCATGCGCTGCCGGAGAGCTGTCCGCGGGCGCTGGCGGCGCTAAAGCGGGCGGGACATCTGCTGTATGTAAACAGCGGCCGCCCCTATGCGGGCCTGGACCCGCGCATCCGGCAGCTGCCCTTCGACGGCTTTGCCTGCGGCTGCGGCCTGGAAATCCGCAGCGGCGGGAAAATCCTGTTCCGGAAGGAGCTGGACAAGGCCCTCCAGCATGCGATTGTCGCGGAAATCCGCAGATTGGACATCCAGGTGATGTACGAGGGGCCGACCGGCGTCTGGTTTGATTTGCGCCGGCCCCTGTCCCCGGTTGTACAGGGGGAGATGGCCTATTACCGCTCCATGGGCCTGAATACGGATTTGGATGTGGAGGGGCCGGAGGCAAACTTCAATAAGGCGGTCATCTGGCCGGATACGCCGGCGCAGAAAACGGCGAGTTATGCCTTCATGGATGCGGAATTTGACGTCATTGAGCGGGAAGGGAACCTGGTCGAATTTGTCAGCCGGGGCTGTTCCAAGGGAGCGGCCATGGAACTGCTGTGCCGTCACCATGGCCTGACCCTCGACGATGCCATCGCTGTGGGCGACAGCACCAACGATTTGGCGATGCTCACCTGCGCCGGACTGAGCATTGCCATGGGCAGCGGGGACCCCAGAATTTTTGACCAGGTGGACTATGTGGCCCCCGCTGTCCAGGAGGATGGATTGGCCCGGGCCATGGCCCATTTTTCCCTGATTGACGGACTGGAAAGCGCCGGATGAGCGGAAGCGCCAGCCGCCTGCATACACAGAAGAAAATCCCTCCGCATAGACTGCTGCGGAGGGATTTTTATGTTCTTGACAGCCTATAACCGCGCCCAGGCCGTGGCGTACGCACGCCGCTGGGCCTTTGGCCGAAACCCGCTTTTTTATGACTTTCACAACCTGGGGGGCGATTGCACCAACTTCATCTCCCAGTGTGTTCTGGCAGGCTCCTGCCAGATGAACCCAACGCCGGAAACCGGCTGGTATTTTTATGGCCTGAACAACCGCTCCCCGTCCTGGACGGGCGTGCCCTTTTTCTACGAGTTCCTTACAAAGAACCGGGGGCTGGGCCCCTATGCCCGGGAGGTGGAGGCAGGGGGCCTGGAGCTGGGGGACGTGATTCAGCTGGGCCGGGGGGACGGCAGCTTTTACCACAGCCTGCTTGTCACAGGATTTGCCCGGGATACCTATCTGGTGACAGCCCATACATACGATGCCCTGGACCGGCCGCTGAATTCCTACAGCTACGGGGAGGCCCGCTTCCTGCACATAGAGGGGGTGCGAACCGCGTCTGCAGAAGCACAAAACTGTTTCCCGGCCCTCCTGGCCGGCCGGGCCCTGCCGTCCCGCTCATGAAATGGGCGCACTAAAAAACGCTGCAAAGCCGCTTGTATTGGCTTTGCAGCGAATTTGAAACCATACATTAAGCACTTTGAGCGGCCTTCTTTTGGACCACCCGTTCCTTCCGGGCGGCAGCCGCCGCCTGGGGGACAGGGGCGGGCTTTTCCTCTGCCGGCGTGTGGGTTTTGGCATTGGCCAGCATCAGCTTAATCCGGTTTTCCTGGTTGATTTGAGTGGCGCCGGGGTCATAGTCAATGGCCACAATGTTGGCCTCCGGGTGCTTTTCCCGGATTCGCTTCATGACGCCCTTGCCCACAATGTGGTTGGGCAGGCAGCCGAAGGGCTGGGCGCAGACGATGTTGTGGACGCCCTGCTCAATGAGCTCCAGCATTTCCGCGGTCAGGAGCCAGCCCTCGCCCATCTTGGCCCCCATGCCCATATAGCCGCGGGTGATCTCCCGGGTGACGGCAAAGGAGGTGAAGGGGCGGAAGGAGCCCTCTTCCGCAATGGCCTCGATGACGTCCCGCTGCTTTTTGATAAGGAAGTTACAGAGGATGTCCGAAACAAAGGCCTTGGCCTTGCGCAGGCCATAGAGCTTGGCGTCCAGAACTCCATTGTAGACGCAGTAGAGGCAGAAGTCCAGCAGGCCCGGCATGACGACCTCCGCGCCCTCGCTCAGCAGAAAACGCTCCAGGTTGTTGTTGCCCAGGGGGGAGAACTTGACGAAAATTTCCCCCACAACGCCTACCCGGGGCTTTTCCTCCCGGCGGCGGGGAATTTCCCCGAAGGAGCGGACAATGGCCCGGTAATTCTCTTTAATATGGGCATAGTGGATTTTCTGCTGGGCCATCTCCTCCGTGAGTTGCACTGTCCAGCGCTCCATGAGTGCATCGCTCTCGCCGGGGTTTACTTCATAGGGGCGGCACTGGTTGGCCAGGCACATGAGCAAATCGCCATAGAGGGCGCCGTAGAGCATCCGATGGAGCATGCCGGGGGTGAGCTTAAAGCCGGGATTGGACTCCAGCCCTGCCACATTGAAGCTGACCACAGGGATATAGTCATAGCCGGAGCGCTCCAGGGCCTTGCGCAGCAGGGAGATATAGTTGCTGGCCCGGCAGCCGCCGCCGGTCTGCATCAGCACCAGGGCCACCTTGTGAGGGTCGTACTGGCCGCTATTCAAGGCGTCCAGAAACTGGCCGATGACCAGGACGGCCGGATAGCAGGCGTCGTTATGTACGTATTTAAGCCCCTGCTCTGTGACGGCCTTGCCGCCGTTGCTCAAAATGGCGGTGTGATAGCCATAGTTTTCAAAAATCCGGCTGATGAGCCGGAAATGAACCGGCAGCATGTTGGGAATCAGCAGGGTGTGGGTTTCCTTCATCTCCTTGGTAAAAAGGACACGGTTTTCAGTCGTTTGCATGTTGGGTCTCTCCTCTCTCCGCCAGAGCACCCAGCAGGCTGCGCAGACGGATTTTGACTGCACCAAGGTTGGTGATTTCATCAATTTTGATTTGGGTGTACAGCTTCCCGCCCCGCTCCAGGATGCCCCGCACCTCGTCGGTGGTGATGGCGTCCAGGCCGCAGCCGAAGGAGACAAGCTGCACCAGCTCCACATCCGGCTGGCTGACGGCGTATTCCGCCGCATTGTAGAGGCGGGCATGATAGGTCCACTGGTTCAGGACGTGGACGCTCCGGGGGCGGGTCAAATCGGAGACGCTGTCCTCGCTGACCACGACAAAGTCCAGAGAAGTGGCCAGTTTGTCAATCCCGTGGCCAATCTCCGGGTCCACGTGATAGGGCCGTCCGGCCAGAATCATAACGCGCTTGCCATGAGCGCGGGCGAAGGCAATAGCCTTCTTTCCCTGCTCGCGGATGTCTGCCATCCAGTCGGCATAGGCCTTGTGGCCCGTTTTGACGGCGGCGCGCATCTCCTGCTTTGTAATGCCGGGGAAGTGGGGTGTCAGGACGGCCAGGAGCTCCTTTGTCAGCTCCTTTTCGCTGTTGATGTTCAGGTATGGATAGAGGAAGATTGTGTTGCGCAGGGACTCCATATTGGAGCTGAGCACTTCCGAATAATAGGCCACCACCGGGCAGTTGTAATGGTTATCGCTGACATGCTCGTCGAAATTATACGAGAGGCAGGGGTAGAAGATGGCGTCCACGCCCTTTTCCAGCAGCACCTCCACATGCCCATGCATAATTTTTGCCGGGTAGCAGGCAGTGTCGGAGGGAATGGAATATTGCCCTTTGCTGTAATAGCTGCGGCTGGAGAGGCCGGAAAAGACCACCTGAAATCCCAGGGCAGTAAAAATCCCATGCCAGAAGGGGGCCAGCTCATACATGCCCAGGGCCAGGGGCAGGCCGATGCGGCCCCGGGTCCCATCCCCCTGGGGAAGGGCGGAGAGCTTATCTCGCTTATACTGGTGCAAATCGGGGAGGGGTTCGCCCTTGCGCTGGAGCCCAGCGCCCTTTTCACACTGGTTGCCGGAGATGAAGCGCTCTCCGTTGGAGAAGGTGTTCACCGTCAGGTGGCAATGGTTGCCGCAGCCCTTGCAGACGGCGGCCCGGGCTGTGTGGGTAAAGGCAGCCAGCGCCTTTGGGGAGATGAGCCCCGAGCGCTCCAGGCCCAGCTTTTGCGCAGCAAGGGCGGCGCCATAGGCCCCCATGAGCCCCGCAATCTGCGGCCGGATGACGTTGTGGCCCAGCTCCATTTCAAAACAGCGGAGTACGGCGTCGTTCAGGAACGTGCCGCCCTGAACCACAATATTTTCTCCCAGCTCCTGGGCGGAGCTGGCGCGAATGACTTTATAAATGGCGTTTTTCACAACGCTCATGGACAGCCCGGCGGAGATGTCCTCCACTGTGGCGCCGTCCTTCTGCGCCTGCTTAACAGAGGAGTTCATAAAGACGGTGCAGCGGCTGCCCAAATCCACCGGGGCCTTGGAGAAAAGGCCCAGCTTGGAAAATTCGCTGATTTCGTAGCCCAGAGACTTGGCAAAGGTTTCGATGAAGGAGCCGCAACCGGAGGAGCAGGCCTCGTTGAGCAAGATGGTGTCGATGGCCCCGTCCCGGATTTTAAAGCACTTGATGTCCTGCCCGCCGATGTCCAGAATAAAGTCTACATTGGGGCAGAAATGACGGGCGGCGGTAAAGTGGGCCATGGTTTCCACCAGCCCCAAATCCACGCTGAAGGCGCTGCGGATTAAATCTTCTCCGTAGCCCGTTACGGCGCTGCCGGCAATATAGATTTTATCTCCGCACAAATCGTAAATTTTCTGAAGCTGCTCTCGGATAATCTCCACAGGGTTGCCCCGGTTGGAGCTGTAGTAGTCATAGAGGATGCAGCCGTCCTCTGTAATCAGGGCCAGCTTGGTGGTAGTGGAGCCGCAGTCAATGCCCAAATAGGCTGCCCCCCAGTAATCCTCCGGGGAGACGTGGTCGGCGCCGGCTTTCTGATGGCGCTTCAGAAAAGCGTCATATTCCTCCTGGGAGGTGAAGAGGGGACGCAAGTGCACCGTGTCGCTCTTGACAGAGGCGCTGTGCTTCAGGGCGTCCCGGAGCTTGGCAAATGTAAAGCGCTCCGGCTGCTTGGAGGCATAAATGGCGGCCCCCAGGCTGACGGAAAACCGTCCGTACTCCGGAAAGACCGCATTTTCATCGGTGAGATGCAGCGTCTCCTGGAACCGTTCCCGGAGGCCCTTGCAGTAATACAGCGGGCCGCCTAAAAACATGACCTTGCCTTCAATCCGCCGGCCCTGGGCCAGGCCGGCAATCGTCTGGTCCACCACAGCCTGATAGATGCTGGCGGCCACGTCCGCCTTGTTCGCCCCCTGGTTTAAAAGGGGCTGGATGTCAGATTTGGCAAAGACGCCGCAGCGGGAGGCGATGGGGTAGAGGCGCTTGTGCTCCAGGCTCAGGGCATCCAGCTCTTCCACAGATACGTCCATCAGTGTGGCCATCTGGTCGATGAAAGCGCCGGTGCCGCCGGCGCAGCTGCCGTTCATCCGCTCGTCCATGCCGCCCCGGAAGAAAATAACTTTGGCATCTTCGCCGCCCAGCTCAATCACCACGTCTGTGTCGGGCTGGAGCTGGCCCACCGCCTCGCCGGTGGAAAAGACCTCCTGGACAAAGGGGAGGCCCGCCGCCTTGGCAACGCCCAAGCCGGCACTGCCGGAGATAGCCACCGCCACCTCCTCGTTCCCAATGAGCGCTTCCAGCCGCTCCACCAGCTCCAGGGTCTTTTGACGGACCAGGGAGAAGTGGCGCTCATAACAGGAGTAAAGGATGGTCTCATCCCGGACCAGGACTGCCTTGGCAGTGGTGGAGCCAATGTCCAGGCCCAGGGAGAGCTGTCCGTTGGTATGTAATTTTTTCAGATATTTCATTTCCATAGATGGTAAAAACGCAATGCGGTTTTTGTCTGCACTCCTTTTTGTGGAATGAAAAATGGAGAAAAATTTCTCTATGTTCTTGCAGCAGCCTCTTTTTTGGCTATGGCCTTGAAAGCGGGGAGGTCATAGGCGTATTGATGTGCCCGCTCCTGGCTGTATCCATAGACTACGGGGTACCCCTGGGCCATGATGGCCTCTGCCAAGGGGGTGCGTTCCTCTGCCGTGGCGGTACGCAGTTCCAGATTGCTCTGGTCGTTTAAATAGACGGAGAGGCTGTAGCGGTATTTGCCCAACACCCGGCTGTCCAGCTGATTGAATATCCAGAGGATGTCCGACGTCCGGATAACCTGGGCCTTGCCGCGGCGGAAATACCAGGTGTAGTGTTTTCCAACCCAGATGTTCCCGAAGCGCTGAGCGGCCTGGAAGTCTGCCTCCGCCTCGGGCAGGGCGTCGCTGTCAATTTTGGCGCGCACCTTGGCGATATAAGCCCCGGACAGCGCCCGAAGCAGGAAGAAAAGCCCCAGCAACAGCAGCAAAATGCTGGCTGCAGTTAAAATGTATACCCAGGTTACGCTGCACCAGCCAATTTTGTCCAGCTGGATATTGTAGGGCAGGGATGCATCGGCGGCGGTGGTGCCTTCCGGAAGAATGCCGGCGCTGTCCAGGCCATCGCGAAGATAGCCCATCAACTCACTGTCGGCAGTGGTGATGCTCCCGGAGATAAGGCCCATGGGCTCCAATTCCTCCAAATCGCCCAGATAGTATTCCTGGGACTGGCTGGAGGCCATGGAAAAGATGGAGTCATAGGCAGGGCCAGCCGAGAGCATGATAAAATGGCCGTCGGAGAGCTCTACCATGTAGTAGGTTTCGATGACTTCGTCATTCCGGGAGACGCTGGCAAAGCTGGCAATCACCCGGCTGGTGTCCAGGGATACATAGGCCCCGTCCAGCTCCGAGGTATCCAGACTGTCCAAATCCACCGGCCCGGCCAAAAGACGGAAAATGCCGAAGCCGGAGATACAGAAACAAACAATCCCCAGTACCAGCGCAGTGAGGGCGCCGGGCAGAATGTGCCTGATGCTTTCTTTTTTTAAGATTCGATACATCCTGATTCCTCCGCTGTTAGGCTCCGGACCATCATACAACATTTTTTGAAAAAGAACAAATGTAAATGTTGTTTTTCCGGGAATAGCCGTGTATTTTTGTTTTTCTTTTCCCGAGATTAGGACTCCGCCTGAATATAGGCAAGCCCCACAACGCCGGGCCCTGAATGGGTGCCCACCACGCTGCCCAGGGCACCGGTGAAAATGTGCTCCGTCTCCAGCAGGGGCAGCAAAAAGGCCATGTATGCCTCCATTCGCTCCAGGGCATCCGCGTTGCCAAAGGCCACAGGATAGTGCAAATCGGGGCGGTGGGTTTTCAGCTGCCGGAGCAGGGCACGCTTGCCCGCCTTTTCGCCCCAGGCTTTTTCCGGAATCTCGATGACGCCGTCCTGCAGAACCAGAACAGGCATAATGCCCAGAATGCCGCCTACCGTAGCGACGCCAGCAGAAATCCGCCCGCCCATTTTCAAATACTTCAAAGTATCCAAAACGGCACAAATCCGGACCCGCAGGGCCAGCTTCTGTATGGTGCTGGCGATTTCTGCGGCAGAGTATTTCCCGCTGTCGCGCATGCGCACCGCTTCCCGCAGGAGAATGGCCATGCCCAGGGTAGTGGTCCGGGAGTCTACAGTGAAGATTTTCTCCGGGCTTACCAGATTGGCGGCGATGTTGGCCGACTGATAGGTGCCGCTGAAGGTGGAGGAGAGAAAGATGCCGACAACTTCGTCTCCGGCGTCTACAATCTCCCGAAATACCTGCTCAAACTCACCGGGATTCACCTGAGAGGTTTTGGGGAGTTTGGTGGCTTGGCGGAGCTTTTCGTAAAAGGCCTCGGGCGTCAAATCCAGCCCATCCTTATAAACCCGGTCCCCAAAGGTAATGGTGAGCGGGACAACAGTAATGCCCCAGGAGGCCCATTCCTCCCGGGGAATATCGCAGGTGCTGTCCGTAACAATCCGAATCATAGAGAGAACGCTCCTTTCTGGACAAGAAAATCCGACATCTCAGTTTACATAACATAAAACAAGATGGAGAAGAAATGCAAAAGACTCCCGATTACAACGAAAATATGAAAGAGGAAGTGGACATAACGCCGCTTATGCCCCAGCATATAGCAGACGGCGCCTATGGTATAAGCCACGCCGCCGGCAACCAGAAGCACCATGCCGCCTACGCCGATGGAGGAATAGAGGGGGCGGATGGCAATGATGATGCACCAGCCCATGCCCAGGTAGCAGACCATAGAAAAAATCTTATAGCGCTCCAAATCGATGGCATTCAGGACGATGCCCAATACAGCAAAGCCCCAAATGATGCAAAAAATACTCCAGCCCAGAGCGGGGCTGACACTCCGGAGGGAGACCAGGGAAAAGGGGGTGTAGGTTCCGGCAATCAGGAGAAAAATGGTGCAGTGGTCAATTACCTGAAAGACCTTTTTGGCCGTAAGCCAGGGGTGGAGGCCGTGATAAATGCTGGACATGGTATAGAGCAAAATCATGGTAAAGCCGTAGACCGCGCCGCTGACGACGCCCCAGGCATTGTGGTGGAGCGCCGCGAAAACGGTGCACAGAGCGGTGGCTGTGAGTCCCAGGGCGCCGCCCACAATGTGGGAGACCATATTGGCGATTTCCTCGCCTTTTGTATAGTCCGGGAGCAGGCGGTCAGCCAGCCGGATTCGCTTCATGGGCACTGTCCTCCGGTCGCATAGGGTGATTTCTGTGAATCCATTATAGATATAGCATATCTAATATAGTATAGCGGAAATATGCGCTTTTTGCAAGGTATAATGCGATGCAAAATGGTTGGTTTTTGGCAGCGGGCGGCGGAAACTGCAGCAGGCCGGCCTTGACAGAGGCGGACAAATTGCGTAGAGTAGAGAAAAACGCGAAAGAGGGGCGATGGAAAATGGAGCGAGCGGGGGAGTTTGAAAAGGTGAGTTTTGGGCAGTTTGCCGCAGCGCTGGCAGACAGCGGCAGGGGAGAAGAGGCGGAGGAGCTCTATCAGGCGCTTCGTTTGCCGGAGCGGGCTACCCGGGGCTCGGCGGGCTATGATTTCCACGCGCCCTTTGCCTTTTCCCTGGAGCCGGGGGCGGAAATTACCATTCCCACCGGCGTCCGGGTGCGAATCGAGCCGGGATGGTGGCTGGGCATCCTGCCCCGGAGCGGCCTGGGCTTCCGCTACCGCCTCCAGCTCAACAATACCATGGGCGTCATTGACAGCGATTATTACGAGTCCGATAACGAGGGCCACATCTTTATCCGCATGACAAATTGCGGGGAAAAGGCGCTGACGCTGGCGGCGGGCCAGGGGTTCGCCCAGGGCATCTTTTTGCCCTATGGGATTACCTGGTCTGACGCCGCAGAGGCCCGGCGCAACGGCGGCATGGGCTCCAC
>CAZRNK010000011.1:13096-17191 GCA_964601435.1 uncultured Oscillospiraceae bacterium
AAATTACAATGCTGTCCACATCCAGCGTGCGTGTTTTGCCAGCGCTGTCCCGGTAGGAAACTGTATTCGGCGTGACAGCAAGTGTAACAGCGTTGGGAATCGCGTGGAGATTGGGATACTTTTCCCAGGCAGGGGCCATATGGCCATAGCCATCCCCATGTGGTTTTACCCAGGCCATGGTGATAGAGTGGAGTTTAGAGCAGTTGTGCCCGATTTCATCTTGACGTGTGAGCACAGTTACGGTGTGGCCCAGCTCGCAGAGATGCATGGCGGTCTCTACGCCGCTTTCTGAGCCGCCGATTATGGCGATGTGCTGTCCCAATGCGGCTTCCTTTCCGAGGATATCCAGGCAATTGGGGAATCGGGCCTCTCCGCCGGCAGTGAGGCCGGCAATCCCGGCGGGCTGCACCGGAATGGCGCCTGTGGCGGCAAAGATGGCATCATACCCCAGCGAAGCAATTTCCTCCGGTACCGCGCGGGTATGCAGATGTACGGTGATGCCAAGCTGCTCTAGGCGGCGGACGAGCCAGCTCCGGTAATCCTGAATGGGCCATTTGAAAGAGAAATGTTCTGCGTGAATCATTTGCCCGCCCAGATACCCGCTGGCTTCATACAAGGTCACTCGATGGCCCTTTTCTGCTGCGAAAATTGCCGCCGCCATACCTGCCGGGCCGCCGCCGATTACGGCTATATTCTGCGGGGAGCCGGGCGGAGTGCGCAGGCGGTGAATATACCCGCCCAACCCCATCTCCGGGTTGACAGAGCAGACGGACAGCCAGGGGTCGCGCGGGGTTCGGATGGTGCCGTGGCATTTGTTGCAGCGGATGCAGGGACGTATATCCTCTCCCCGCCCGGCCAGCAGTTTTTTCCCATAGGAGAAATCTGCTATAAAAGCGCGGGCCAGGCCAAACAGGTCGCATTTTCCTTCTGCAAGACAACGCTCCATCAGTGCGGGGTCCTGGAAACCGCCGAGGGGCTGCGTGAGGATGCTGCACCCGGATTCCTTAATTGCCTGTGCGTAGGCAATGGTGCCGTGTTCACCCCGGCGGTGCGTGTAGCCGGTGGGGTGGGCCAGCGGCATATCCTTTTCCCGGAGCTGGAGAATATCCACTGTCCCTTCGACCAGGTGGGCAAAGGCGATGGTGTCTTCAAGGGTATAGCCCAGGCGGGAGTTGCCCGTATAGCCCATAGGCTGTTCTCCGGCCAGCGCAGCCTCGGTAATAAAATCGGGGCCGAGGACTTCTTTGGCGCGGAGGTAAGCCATGCGGTGGAGCCGGGTTCTGTTCTCCAGGCTTCCGCCGAACATGTCGTCTCTGGGGGCCTCGGACTGGCAGAGAACGCCGTCGAGCCGCATGGTGACGCCGTCATAACCCAGGGCTTTATAAAATTTGAGCTTTTCAATGAATTGCTCGATGACCTGGGGGACAAGTTCAATGGGGAGGGGACGGAATGTCCTGCCCATCAGGCCGGGAGCACGAATTGGCGAACCATCCAGGGAATAGCCGTCGGGCATGTCCAGCAGCGTGTTTAAGATGAGTTTGGCGCCAAACATATGCACTTCATCGGCCATCATGCTGAGATAATTGTGTACGCTGGGGTCATGCAAATCAAAAGCCTGCACGTGGCTGGCGTCTGATGCGGCGTCCCCGGAGCGGAGGCTGGGGGTGAGGGCCCAGTCGCCCACAGTAATCATGGCAGCGCCGTTTTTTGCAAGCCCTGTGAGAAAAGCCCGAAACCCCTCGGCGGGGAAAGTTTCAGGCCCCTGAAGGAAATGGGGGGAGGCGTTGGGGTAAACCATGCGGTTTTTCAGAATCTGTCCGCCAATGCACAGCGGAGAGAGCAGGTGGGGGTATCGAAGAGCCATAGACTGCCTCCTTTTTTCTGCTTTTTTTAGAAAGCGGCGCGGCATACAGGCGTGCCGAGCCGCAGATGTATATAAGCTATGCGCTACTGGAGTTTGACTTCGATTGCGCCTGTGGGACACAGGAGCGCGCACTGGCCGCAGCGGATACATGGCTGGCCGATGCGGGGCGGGTTGGCCTCAATGTCGATGCCGTCGACCTGGCACTGCTGGCCGCAGAGGCCGCAGTGGATGCATTTCTCCCTGTCATATTGCAGGGTAAATTCAGGCAGGCCGCTGGTATCTGCCTCCATGACGTGCTCGAACGCCGGCGGGAAGATGTTGGTGTAAAATACATTCCACAGCGGGTTGTCAATGAAGGAGGTCATGATAAATGGCGTTTCCAGCTCCGTCACATACATGGGCAGATGGACTGTGTTGGCGGGAATCAAGAGAACGGTGGGCTTGTCGATAATCAGCTTCTCGGCATTCTCTCCCTCACCAATCCAGAATTCCACAGTCGCCCCCAGGGTGTCCGGTTTGTTGGGATTCGTGCTGATAAAGATATAGGTCTCCAGGGAGTCGTGGACGTGGGGCAGGCTGCGCACCTGGTAGTCTCGGTACTGGACCAAATCCCCACAGCCAAATCCGATGCCGGCGCCGGAAATCAGTGTGGACTCAATATGCTTGGTGGCGTGCTTGTTGGTACGGATGTCAAACTGCAAGATGGGCTGGCTTTTGCCCTGGTGCGAAGGGTAGCGGGCGGCGTAGGACAAATCCTGTTCTGCAATGCAGTCGGCGTATTTCCGGGAGAACTGAGACACATCGGCACACTGATGAATGGGGGTGATTTTCAGCTTGGGGCTCAACAGGGCGTCTACGTCAAAATCGTCGGAAATGGCCCAGAGGGAGGATTCAAAGACGACGGTCTGGGCGTTTACATCGTCGAATCCCCGATAAATTTCCGGAAGGTGGGGCACATTTGGGGGGACGCAGACAATGGTGGGTTTGGTGATGATGTAGGGTTCGGCGTCCTCCCCGGAGCCCAGCCAGAACTCTGTTGTGCCATTGATGGAGTCGGGCTTTTCCGGATTCGTAGCGTAGAAGATGAAATATTCCGTCTCCGGATGGGAATGGGGCCCCAACCGTTTGAAGGGCTGGATGTCGTTGTTTTCCTGGAAGCGGTAGGCGCCATAGCCGCCGGCACCCACAGCTCCGACCTTCTGGTAGCTGACGATATTTTGAATGTAGTTGGGTGAAAGGCCATAGCCATTCATGATATAGTCATAATGGATGGCGGAAGTGCGGGTAGGGTTTTTGGCGGGGCTCCGCTCCCGGGTTTTGATGATGGTGTTTGACATGGTGTTTACTCCTTTTCCTGTTTGGTTTCGTCCTGCGAAAGAATGGTAAGCTCGAAGAGATTGAGGGTGTTGGGGTCCTGGCAAGCCAGACACATACTGTCCTGGCCGTGGGGGCGCATGCCGTTCTGCATTGCCCAGATGGTGGGATACAGAGAGACATATGCATTGGCGCACAGGCCGCCCGGGGTGTTGGGGCCATCACAGAGCCAGGTGTCTCCCGGCTGATGTCCGTTCGGACATCCCCTGGGCCCAAGGCGCTTTAGCAATGTTATTTGTATCTGCGGCATTCTTCCCGGCATTTTTGGCTCCTTTCCGGATGTACGCTGTGCCGTTTATCTGCTGTAATAGCGGTCAACTGCGGACTGATAGGCACTGACGGCGTCTTGAATCCCCATCATTTCGATTTCTGCCACATAGGCATCCCACTCGCTTAAGTCCCGCTCACCCGTGATAAACTTGCTGGCGTTTTCAGAGACATATGTGCGGATATCGCCCATTACGTTGGTTACGGTGTCATGTTCCGGTGTTGTCAGAGAGACACCCAGGGGAATGACATAGTCTCCCTTCTTCGTCTCCTTCCAGGTGTCGATGGCATCGGTTTCGATGCTGCCCATGAGCTGGAAGAGGCGCGTCTCGTCCATCAGGCCAATTACCTGGTTGTACAGTGTGTAGTAGTTGGCTACCTGGGTGACGCTCAGGTCGGTCAATTCTGTATTATTGGTAATTTTCTCGGTAAAGGTCTGCTGCCCGTCCACCCAGGTCCAGTCCTCGCCTTCGACGCCATAGTTGGCGAGATTGCTGCCGTAGTCGGTGAACCAGAAGTTCATCCACTGTACAGCGGCCTCCGGCGCCTCGCAGGCGGTGGAGATGGCGTAACAATAGCGGCTGTGGCGC
>CAZRNK010000012.1:0-17146 GCA_964601435.1 uncultured Oscillospiraceae bacterium
CCCGGCATTGGCAGCCGGGCCCCTTTGGCGGCACTTCTTTTGGATACTTTTCTTTCGCTGGTGAAAGAAAAGTAACAACTTCCCCCGTCCCCGCCCGTGGGCGGAAAAAAATTAAAGTCAAATTTTTTGAGAGCTGGGAAATATCAGCCCGGGACGGGCGTTTTTTTCTTTTGGGGGAGCTGCGCCAGGATAATGGCGGCGAACATGAATACGCAGCCCAGAATCTCCCGGCCGGTGAGGGCCTGGTGGAGAATCAGCCAGCCGGCCAGGACGGAGACAACGCTCTCCAGGCTTAAAATCAGGGAGGCAACGGTGGGGTTTACACCCTTCTGTCCCACTACCTGGAGGGTATAGGCCACACCGCAGGAGAGGATGCCTGTATAGAGGATGGGCTGCCAGGCGGAGAGAATGGCGCTCCAGTTGGGGCTCTCCGAGAGGAGCATGCCGATACAGCAGACAATGCCGCTGACGAAGAACTGGATAAAGGAGAGTTTAACTCCGTCTGTAAACTGGGTGTAGTGGTCGATGACCAGAATGTGAAAGGAGAAAAACACCGAGCACAGCAGGACCAGCAGGTCTCCTGTCTGGAGGGAAAAGCCGTCGGTGATACACAGGAAATACAGCCCTGCCAGAGCCAGCGCCACCCCAACCCACACCAGGGGGCCGCAGCGTTTCTTGAAGAAAAGGCCCAGGATGGGGACGATAATGATGTAAAAAGCGGTGATAAAGCCCGCTTTGCCTACGGTGGTTTGCTGAATGCCAAACTGCTGGAGAGAGGAGGCAATCCCCAAAAGCACGCCGCAGGCGATGCCGCCGATTAGCAGCTGCCGCCGGGCTGCTGTCCGCTGCGCCCCGGACAGCGCCTTTTCCTGGGCGGTGCGCTCCGGGAAGAGCTTGTTTAAAATCGGGATGCAGATGAGCAGGAAAATGCCCCCCAGGAAGGAGCGGATGCAGTTGAAGGTGAAGGGTTCCACGTAGTCCATGCCCACACTCTGGGCCACAAAGGCGGTGCCCCAGATGATGGCGGTGAGCAGCAAAAGCAGAGGGTTGCGGATGCGCTGGGAATTCATGGCGGTTTACAGGCTCCAATCTTATAGTGTTTTGTTTATGGAAAGGTACGGGGGACGGCTCAGGTCAGGCGGCGGCGCCAGCGGTTGCTGCGCTCATACCAGATGCCCAGGGGCACCGAGGTGGCGGGGGCAATCATGCAGGCCCAGTACAGTCCCAGGATGCCGAAGAAGTGGTTGAACACAAAGCCGAAAATAATCCGGGCGAAGATACAGTTGATAGAGCTGGAGATGAGGACATACCAGGTGTTCCCCACCCCCAGGGCCAGGGCGTGGTAGACCAGGAAACAGGCGTAGAAAATCTGGCCCAAAATCTCAATGCGCAGATTCAGCGCGGCAGCGGCCACGGTTTCTGCATCATAGGTGAAGAGGGCGCACAGCTGGGGGGCCAGCAGCTCGACAATCAGGATGATGAGGATTGCCATGCCGATGGTAATGCGCATGGCCGTATACAGGACTGTCCGGGCCCGGTCATACTGCCCGGCGCCGATGTTCTGGGCAATCATGCCCGCCGCCCCGTTGCTCATGGCGATGGTAAAGAGCTGGCAGAAGTCCTTAATCTTCCCGGATACCCCGTTGGCCGCGGAGATAACCACGCCGTAGCTGTTGACGATATAGGTCACAGAGAGCCAGGAGAGGCTGGCCACGCTCATCTGTACAGCGCAGGGGATGCCCAGCTTCAGAATCAGGCGGAGCTTGTCCAGCCGGATGCGCAGCGCCCGCAGGCGCAGGCCAAAAATGTCCGGGTGCCGGAGAACAAAGCCCATCGCCACCAGGAAGCTGACGCCCTGGCTGATGACAGTGGCCGCCGCGGCGCCGAATACGCCCATACCAAGGGGGCCCACAAAGATGATGTCCAGGACGGCGTTAAGCACCGTCGTGACAGTTACACAGATGAGGGGGGCGCTGGAGTTTCCAACTGCCCGGAGGGCGGCGCTGGCGGTGTTATACCCAGTGATGAAAAATATGCCCAGAATGCAGGTTTGCAGATAGACAGTGGCCTCTGCCAGGGAGGGCGCGCCCAGGAGGCGGAGCGCCGGAGCCGCCGCAAAGGGCAGCGCGGCGGAGAGGACAATCCCCAGAATAAAGCCGCCGGTGATGAGGGTACAGGTGGCGGCATGGGCGTTTTCCGAGTCCTTGGCCCCGTAATACTGGGCGATGAGGATATTGCCGCCGGTGGACAGGCCGATGAGAATCTGGGTGAGCATATTCATGACGGTGCTGGCATTGGTGATGGCCGAGAGGCCGTCCGAGCCGATGAAGTGCCCGGCCACAATCATGTCCACCATGCCGTACATGGCCTGGAGTATGCTGGAGATGACCAGGGGGATGCTGTAGCGGATGAGCTGCCGGACAATCCCCCCTTGGGTGAGGTCGTTTTGTGCTGCCATAGGAATCCTCCGTGGGTAAAAATCAGGTGAGGCCGAAGCCGGAGCGCTCCGCCTCGTCCTGGAGCATCATAGCGGTATAGAGCCGGTAATACTGGCCCTTCTTTTCCATCAGCTCTGTGTGGCTGCCCTGCTCGGCAATGCCATGCTCGTCCATAAGCAGAATGATGTCTGCGCTCCGGATGGTGGAGAGGCGGTGGGCGATGATGAAAGAAGTGCGCCCCTGGAGGACGTGGCCGATGGCGTCCTGAATGAGCTGCTCGGTCTCCGTATCGATGGAGGAAGTGGCCTCGTCCAGGACGAAGATGGGCGGGTTGGCGATAATGGCCCGGGCGAAGGAGACAAGCTGCTTCTCCCCGGTGGAGAGTCGGTCGCCCCCCTCCCCGACATCTGTGTCGTAGCCGTTTTCCAGTTTGGCGGCGATTTTATCTGCCGAGACCAGCTCTGCTGCCCGCCGGATTTCCGCGTCGGTGGCGTCCAGCTTGCCATAGCGGATGTTCTCCCGCAGGGTGCCGGAGAAGAGGTGGGGGGTCTGCTGGACATAGCCCAGGTTGCTGTGGAGCCAGAGCTGGCTCCGCTCCCGGTAGTCCACCCCGTCGATGAGGATGCGTCCCCGGGTGGGCTCAAAGAAGCGGCAGGCTAAATTGACCAGGGTGGACTTGCCTGCTCCTGTCTCGCCCACGATGGCCACTGTGGTTCCCGCGGGGACGTCCAGGCAGATGTCCCGGAGGACAAAGTCATCTTCAGGGGCATCGTCATAGCGGAACCAGACGTGGTCAAAGGTGATGTTGCCCTGGATGGGGGGCCAGTTCTCCGGCTTGGGCTCGAAGACTGTGCCATAGACGGCCTCCACCTCCGGTGTGTCGGTGATGGTGCGGGGCTGGTCTAAGAGGGTCATGACCCGCTCCAGATTCACCTGGGCGCTGATGAACTCCGAGAACATGGAGGCCATCTGCTGTACCGGCTCCAGAATGGAGATGGCATAGGAGATAAAGGCCGAGAGGATGCCGAAGTCCAGCAGGCCGCCCATCACCTGGGCGCCGCTGTAGTGGAGCACCGCTGCCACTGCCAGGGAGCTGCAGAAGGTAATAATCGGCATGTAAATGGCGTTGAGCCGGGTGGCCTGGATGGAGCTCAGGCGCATGTTCTCTGTAATGGCGTCAAATTCCGAGCAGTTTTGCTCCTCAATGACCAGGGTCTTGCTGGTCTTGGCCCCGTTGATATTTTCGTTGAAGGCGCTGGTAATCTGGGAGTTAATCCGCCGCATATCCCGATTGGCCCGAATCAGCCGGGGCTGGAACAGGGCGGTAACCAGGAGAATAATCGGGGTGACGCACACCACAATCAGGGCCAGGCGCCAGTTGAGGGCGAACATGGCAATCAAAATCCCCAGGACATAAAAGAGGTTCCAGAAGAAGTGGATGGCGCCCCAGGCAATCAGGCTGGCGATGCGGTTGGTATCGCTCATGACCCGGGCCAGAATATAGCCAACAGAGGTGGTGTTGTAAAAGGAGAGGGGCAGCTCCTGGAGGTGGGTGAAGCAGTCGCTTTTCATGTCCTTGCCGGTGCGCATTTCCACAATCATGCACTGGCGGGAGTAGAGGATGGTGGTAACCGACTGGAGCAGAATCACCGCGACATACAATGTGGTGAAGCCGCCCAGGCCACGGGTGGTCTGAGGCACGACGAAGTTGTTCACCGCATAGCTGGTGAACAGGGGGACACAGGCGTCCACCGCCGCAGAGATGAGCATCATGAGCACCAGGGCAATGAGCTTATAGCGGAGGGGGTACAGGTAGGGGCCTAGGCGCTTCCACAGGCCAAAGCGGATGCTGCGGCCGGAGGTTTTTTCCTGGATATCACCCATTGTCCTCGCCTCCTTTCAAGAGCCCGGCATCGGACTGCATCTGATAGACCCGGCGGTAGAGGCCGTCCTGATGGATGAGTTCCTGGTGGGTGCCAATCTGGGCGGCCCGGCCGCCGTCCAGGACCAGGATGCGGTCGGAGAGCATCAGGGTATTGATGCGGTGGGAAATTAAAATGACGGTGGCGCCGCCGGTGTTGGCCCGGAGGGACTCGCGGATTTTGGCGTCCGTCTCCATATCCACAGCGGACATGGAGTCGTCAAAAATAAAAATGGGGCAGTCCAGAATCAGGGTGCGGGCCATGGCAATCCGCTGCTTTTGCCCGCCGGAGAGGGTGACGCCCCGCTCCCCCACGATGGTGTCATAGCCGTCCCGGAACGAGAGAATGTTGTCGTCCACCGCCGCAATGGAGGCGGCCCGGCGGACTGCGGGCAAATCGTCCCGGCCCGAGGCAATCTGGATGTTTTCCCGGACGGTTTTGGAGAAGAGGAAGGGCTCCTGGAGCACCAGGCCGATGTTGCGCCGGAGATAGTGCCGGTCAATGTCCCGGATGGATACGCCGCCGATGGTGATGTCGCCCCCGTCGGGGGGTAAATCATACAGCCGGTTTAAAAGATAGGTGAGGGTGGACTTCCCGCTGCCGGTGCTCCCCAGAATGCCGAAGGTGCTCCCGGCGGGGATGGTAAAGCTCAAGTCCTGGAGAATGGGGGTGTCCCCATAGGAGAAGCTGACATGGCTGAAAACAATGTCCTGCCTCAGGTCCGGCTTTTGGGCCTGGGGCTCCTCCGGCTCCGCCGGGGCGTCCAGGATGTCCTGGAGCCGGTCGATGGAGACGCTGGCCTTGCTCAGCTCCGAGAGGGTGCGCCCCAGGTTCCGGATGGGCCAGGCCAGGGTCTGGGTATAGCCGACGAACACCAGCAGCACGCCCAGCGTCATCTCTCCCCGGGCGGCCAGAAAGGCCCCCGCGCAGATAATCACCAGGAGATTTAAGCAGGTGACGAAGTCGCCAATGCCCCAGAAAAAGCCCAGCGTATAGCCCAAATCAATCCATTTGTTGGAGAAGATGGTGTTTTTCTTTTCAAACATGTCCCGCTCATAGCGCTCCCGGCCGAAGGCCCGGACAACCCGGACACCGGTGAGGTTTTCCTGCACCGCCACCATCAAATCCCCTTCGGCCTCGTCCGCCTTCCGGAACTGGCGGGAGATGCGGGCCTGGAAAAGGCCGCTGTAGAGGATGATAATGGGGATAAAGGCGGCGCTGATAATGGCCAGGGTGGTGTTCATGGAGAACATGAGGGCGAGGGCCACGCAGATTAAAATTACTGTCCGGATGACCTCTAAAAACTGGGCGGAGATAAAGTTGCGTACCGTTTCCACGTCAGAGGTGCACCGCTGGATGATGTCCCCGGTCTGGTTTTTCATGTGCCAGGAGAAAGGCAGATGCTGGATATGGGTGAAAAGGGCATCCCGGAGGGATTTGGTAAAGCCCTCGGTGCCCTTGGCAATCCCCAGGCGGGAAAAATAATTGAAAATGCCGGAGATGGCGGCGCAGGCCACCACGCCCAGGGCGCAGTAGAGCAGATTGCTCCGGAGAGCGTCCCGCCCCCCGATGGCCTCAATGGCGGCGAGGAGGAAACCAGGCAGGCTCATGGGCTCTGTGCCGATGACGTTGTCCACAGTAAAGCGGATAATCTGGGGTGTCAGGAAGTTAAAGAGGATGCTGAAAGCCGAGGCCAGGATTGCCAGGGTGAAAAAACGCATGGAACCCCGGGAAAAGGTCCGGATTAAAGAAAATGCAGACCGTTTTTTCATGTTGTTGCCTCCGACATGCAGATTCGTGTTGCTTTGGGAGAAATTCTCTGTCCTGATATTGTGCCACAAACAGCCCGGAAAAGCAAGGGCTTTTCCCGCTGTGGGCGGCGTTGGGAGCGGGGCGTTCTGCCGGAGATTGCCGGGTTCCTTTAAAATTAGGGAAGAATCCTTTAAGATTTCTGAAAAGTTTACAATTTCGTATTCACAGTCGGGAAAAATGTGTTACAATACAGAGTATAAGAGCGAAATGCAAGGGAGGGACGGGTCCTGATACGCGCGCGGAGAAAAAAACCGGAGCCGGAAGTTGTCCACCGCCGCCAGGTGGAGGTGGCCTACGCCTCTGCTGCGGAGGGGCTGACTGCTGCCCAGGTGCAGGAACGGGTGGAAAACGGCTATCAGAACCTCTCTGTAGAGCCCCCCACCAAGACGGTGGGCCAGATTATCCTGAGTAATGTCCTGACCTACTTTAACCTGGTATTTTTTGTCCTGGCCGCCCTGATTATCGCGGTGGGGAGCTGGTATAACCTGACCTTCATGGGGGTCGTCTTTGCCAATATCGGCATCGGCATCATCCAGGAGCTGAAAAGTAAGCGCACCCTGGACAAGCTCAACCTCCTGACCTCCCCCAAGGGCGTCGTGATTCGCGACGGGGTGCAGCAGACGGTAAATACCACCGATTTGGTGCGCGATGACATCGTCGTCTTTGCCACCGGCAACCAAATTTATGCCGACGCGGAGGTGGTGGAGGGCGCCTGCCAGGTAAACGAGGCGTTGATTACCGGCGAGGCGGACGAAATCCGCAAGGCCCAGGGGGATGCCCTGCTCAGCGGCAGCTTTGTGGTCAGCGGCAGCGTCCGGGCCCGGCTCACCGCCGTAGGGGCGGAGTCCTATGTCTCCAAGCTGACCCTGGAGGCAAAAAAATCCGGCAAGACAAAGCAGTCGGAGATGATGCGCTCCCTGTCCATGCTGGTAAAGTGGATTGGCATTATTCTGATTCCCTTTGGCATTGCGCTGTGCATCAAGGAGGTCTCCTGGCTGGGCCGCTCCTTTACCGACGGGGTGGTTTCCACTGTGGCGGCCCTGGTGGGCATGATTCCCGAGGGCCTCTACCTGCTCACCAGCCTGGCCCTGGTGGCCGGCGTTATCCGACTGGCCCAGCGCAAGACCCTGGTCCACGAGATGGGCTGCATCGAGACCCTGGCCCGGGTAGATGTGCTGTGCGTGGACAAGACCGGCACCATTACGGAAAACAAAATGGTGGTGGAGGACATCGCTTTGCTGTGCGCCGACCGGTATGTGGCCGAGGACATCCACATGATTATGTCCGACTATGTCTTTGCCATGCAGGACGACAACGACACCATGGCCGCCCTTCGGAAATATTTCTCCGGAAAGGTTTACCAGCAGGCGGTGGATACCCTCCCATTTACCAGCGTAAAGAAATATGGCGGCGTCTCCTTCCACGAGGACGAGACGTATATTTTGGGCGCCCCGGACGTAATCCTGGGAGCGCAGTACGGGGAGTACGCCGAAAAAATCGAATTTTATGCCGCCAAGGGCTGCCGGGTGCTGCTGCTGGCGCTGTATGACGGCAGCCTCTCCGACGAGACCCTCTCGGCGGACATCTTCCCCTTGGCGCTGATTCTGCTGGCCAACAAGATTCGCGCCGAGGCGCCGGATACCTTCGCCTTTTTTGCCAAGCAGGGGGTGACGGTGAAGGTCATCTCTGGAGACAACCACCTGACTGTGGCGGAGGTTGCCTCCCGGGCGGGCATTGAAAACGCGGACAAATATGTGGATGCCCGTACCCTGGACACAGATGAGAAAATCCAAAAGGCGGCCAATGAGTACGTGGTATTTGGCCGGGTGACGCCGGAGCAGAAGCGCAAGCTGGTCCAGGCCATGCACAACGCGGGCCATACTGTCGCCATGACCGGCGACGGCGTCAATGACGTTCTGGCCCTGAAGGCGGCGGACTGCTCCGTGGCTATGGCCTCGGGCAGCGACGTGGCCTGCCAGGTGAGCCATATTGTGCTGCTCAACTCCGACTTCTCCTCCATGCCCAGCGTGGTCATGGAGGGCCGGCGGGTCATCAATAATATTGAGCGCAGCGCCAGCCTGTTCCTAGTGAAGAACATTTTCTCCTTCCTCCTGGCACTGATTTCCCTGTTTTTCACCCTGCCCTATCCATTTACCCCGTCCCAGCTCTCCCTGGTGAGCGGCCTGACCATCGGCCTGCCCTCCTTTGTGCTGGCCATGGAGCCCAATGAGAGCCTCATCCAGGGCAAGTTCCTGCGCAATGTCCTCTACCGGGCGCTGCCCGCGGCGCTGACAGACTTGGTGTTGATTCTGGGCGTGCTGCTGTTCTATCTGGGCTTTGATTTGACAGAGGACGAGATGAGCACCATCTCCACTGTGGTCATGGGTGTAGTGGGGCTGCTGATGATTCATCACACCTGTATGCCCTACAATGCCCTGCGCAAGGCGCTGATGGCATTCTGCACCGGGGCCTTTGTCTTTAGCGTACTGTTTTTAAAGACCCTGTTTACCCTCTCCATCCTGGACTTTTCCAGCACCCTGATTGTGGTGGTGTTTGCCGCTCTGGCCTGGCCGGTGTTCAAGGTGATGCATATGTTTGTGGACTGGATGGGCGCTTGGGTGCGGCAGCGCTTTTCCCGCCGTCGCCGCCGGAGAAAGAGCCGGTATAAAAGAACGCCCGCCCGCCGCTGAAAGCATGGCCGGCGGCGCGGGGAAAATTTCAATTCACGAAAGAAAGCCGCCGGTATGCGTCCGGCGGCTTTGCCCTATCAAGGAGATATGGATATGGATGGGAAAATATTTTCGCTCTCCGGGGGACTGCGGTCCCTGGAGCGGTATACAGGCTGCTATACCCTGGAGACCAGCGGCGGGGCGGTGAGCCGCCACGTGTTCTCCGGTGTGCCCCTTTTGGCTTTCCTGGAGGCGCAGGGCCTGCCTGAGGATGCGGCGGGGGATGTGGCCGTGACGGCCCTCTCCCGGGATGGCTATCGCATCAGTTTCCCGCTGGAGGCGTTGCGCCGAGCGAAGCGGCCCTATCTGATTGCGGACACCTGTGAGGGCCTGCCCCTTTTGGGCCCCGCCCCGGGGGAACCGGTATACCGGACCTTTACCCCGGAGGAGGGCTATGACGCCCAGGCAGAGAACACCGGCGGGCCCTACCGGCTGGTTGTAGACCGGGGCGAGGGGCGGCACAACGCCCCGGACTGCGGGAAATGGCTGGAGGCCATTGCCATAGGCGACATCGGGGCCTATACATCCGCCGGGGCGGCGGCTGACCCTGCGCCGGAGGAGCCGGTGCCCCAGGGCGGGGACTGGCGCCATGGCGCTGCCTTTCCGGAGTTTTCCCTGGCGGTGCAGGGGAGCGCCTGTGCCGGGGAAGTCCGGCTGTCCCTCTGGGAGCTGGAGGGAGGCGCTTACCCCCGGCTGCGGGGGTATTTTGCCGCTGCCTCCGGCCGGAATGTCTGGGAGGGCATTCCCCTCCGGGCGCTGATAGCGCGGCATCTGCGGCCCGGCCTGGACTGGCCGGCGCGGATATCCATTCGTTCAGGGGATGGATATCAAAAGGAGCTGGACACGGCGCTGGTGCGCACCGGCGTCTCCAGCGGCTATCAGCCCGGGCTCCACCGGGAGGTGCTCCTGGCCTATGCCCGGGACGGCGTACCTCTCCAGAGTGGGGAGGCGGGCGGCCCCCTGCGCCTGGTGGTGGAGAATACCATCTCCGCCTGGGTAAAGGATGTACGGGAGATTCTATTGGATTAGCCCCTCTTTTGCTGCATGAAAAATAAAGCCGGTTCGCTCCCTGCAAACGCAGGGTACGGACCGGCTTTGCTTTTATGGGGCCAGGGGCTATTCCCCGCTGGCGCCGTAGTTGGCCAGGACCCGGGCGGAGGGGTCGTCTACATCGCAGCCGGCCCAGTCCCTGTTGGGCATCCAGAAGCCGGTGACCATTTCCGCCTGGCCGGGGTAGTGCTTTTCAAACAGCTCCCGGTACAGCAGGCTCTCCTTGGTAAAGGGCTGGGCAAAGGTGTATTTTTGCCGCTTTTGCGCAAACTCTGCGTCGGTATAAAGCCCCTCGGCATATTCCTTCAAATCATCGACCATGGAGTGGCCCACCGCGTCGGAAAAAGCGGCCTTTTCCCGCCAGAGGATTTCCGGAGGCAGGTAGTCCCCCTCCTGGAAGGCCCGGCGCAGGAGGTACTTGCCCTTACCGTAGGTGTTCATCTTCATCTCCGGCGGGATGGAGAGGACATAGCGGACGAAGTCCAAATCCCCGAAGGGGACACGGGCCTCCAGGGAGTTGACGCTGATGCAACGGTCGGCCCGGAGAACGTCGTACATGTGCAGCTCCCGCACCCGCTTGACACTTTCCGCCTGGAAGGCCTCGGGAGAGGGGGCAAAGTCGGTGTATTTATAACCGAAGAGCTCGTCGCTGATTTCTCCGGTGAGCAGTACCCGGACGCCGGTGCGCTCGTGGATGGCCTTGCAGCACAGGTACATGCCCATGCTGGCCCGGATGGTGGTGATGTCATAGGTACCCAGGAGGGCGACTACCCGCTCCAGGTTCTCCAGCACCTCCTCCCGGGTCATAATGACCTCGGTGTGGCTGCTGCCGATGTAGTCCGCCGCCTGGCGGGCGTATTTCAGGTCGATGGCGTCGGTGTCCATGCCGATGGCAAAGGTGCGGATGGGTTTCCTGCTCTTCCGGGCGGCGATGGCGCATACCAGGCTGGAGTCCAGGCCGCCGGAGAGGAGAAAGCCCACAGGGGCGTCGGCGTCCAGGCGCTTATCCACCGCATCGATGAGCAGGCTGCGGATGGTGGTGCAGACTGTATCCAGGCTGTCGGTGGTATAGGCGTCTACGGCGGTGATGTCCCGGTAGCAGACGAACTTGCCCGCGGCCCAGTAATGTCCCGGAGGGAAGGGGCGGATTTCCGCGCACAGGCCCACCAGGTTTTTGGCCTCGCTGGCGAAGACGATGGCCCCGTCGGCGCAGTAGCCATAGTACAGCGGGCGGATGCCGATGGGATCCCGGGCGGCAATCAGGGAGCCGGTTTTCCCGTCGTAGATAATCATGGCAAATTCCGCGTCCAGCATGGAGAACATCTTCAGGCCGAACTCCCGGTACATGGGGAGGATAATCTCACAGTCGGAGTCGCTGCGGAAGTCATAGCCCATGCGCAGCAGCTCATTGCGCAGAGGGCGGAAGCCGTAGAGCTCCCCGTTGCAGACCACATAGTCCCCGTCCATGGAGAAGGGCTGCATCCCCTCGGGGTGCAGGCCCATGATGGCCAGGCGGTGGAAGCCCAGGTAGCCGGTCTCCGTCTCGATGACGGTACTGGCGTCCGGACCCCGGGATTTGGTGCGGCTGAAGCACTGCCATACTTTGGCCAGGCTGACGCTCTTTCTGCTGAATCCAATAATGCTGCACATAGGGATTCCTCCAAAAAATAAAAATTGCAGCGAAAAAGTCCTTTTCCATAGGACGAATCGCTGCAATCCGTGGTGCCACCTACATTACCGCGCCTGAAACCGGCGCGGTCACTTTTCAGGGTCCCCCATTGAACCCCCAGCAATATAACGGTTGCGCCCGTCCGCGTCTACTTGCCTCAAAAGAGAGGCTTTCGGGCGGCTGCTCCGGAGTGTTATTCCCGCTCAGGTCGCTGTGCCGGGCTCCCACCGTCCCCGGTTCGCTGTGACGGAGCATGTGCGGTACTTCTCTCCATCTCTGCATTTGCCTTAAAATGGATGGGGGCATCATAGCACGTTTTTGCCCGCCTGTCAACAGGAAAAAGGCAAAAAACCCGCTGTGACGCAAAGTCTTGCAAAATTGCACAAAAGAGAACTTGTCCCCGGGCTTTTTCCCTGTCAGATGCAATGAATCGGCCTGCTGCCTGCATTTTCCGCCTTGACATTGGGGAATTTCGGGCATATAATGCCAACATCGAAAGAGCAAAGGCGCTCGCACAAAAAGTGTGGCCGTTTGCTCTTTTTTTGTTTTACGCAGACGACCCTTCAGCATAAAAATGAATGTTCAACCGAAAGGGGAAAACCAGTATGAGCAAGTACACCAAGGAAGACATTATCCGCCGCGTTAAGGAAGAGGACATCCAGTTTGTCCGGATGCAGTTTACCGACATCTTCGGCCAGATGAAGAACGTGGCCATTACCGCCTCCCAGATTGAGAAGGCCGTGAACAACCAGATTATGATTGACGGCTCCTCCATCCAGGGCTTTACCCGCATCCACGAGTCGGACCAGTATCTCTACCCGGATTTGGATACTTTCGTGGTGCTGCCCTGGCGGCCCCAGTATGGCAAGGTGGCCCGGCTCATCTGCGATGTATACAATCCGGACGGCAGCCCCTTCGTGGGCGACCCCCGCGGCGTCCTGAAGAAGGTGCTCAAGCGGGCGGAGGAAATGGGCTATGAGGCTTTCAATGTGGGCCCGGAGTGTGAGTTCTTCCTCTTCCAGACCGACGACGAGGGCAACCCCACCACCAAGACCGGCGACGAGGCGGGCTATTTCGATTTGGGCCCCCTGGACCACGGGGAGAGCACCCGTCGGGAAATCTGCCTGGCCCTGGAGGCCATGGGCTTTGAAATCGAGGCCAGCCACCACGAGGTGGCCGCGGGGCAGCACGAGATTGACTTCAAGTATGCCGACGCCCTCACCGCTGCGGACAACATTATGACCTTCAAGTTTGCCGTCAAGACCCTGGCCCAGAAGAATGGCCTGCATGCCACCTTCATGCCCAAGCCCATTTTCGGCATCAACGGCAGCGGCATGCACACCAACATGAGCCTGTTCAAAAACGGGAAGAACGTGTTTTTCGATGAAAACGGCGACCGGAAGCTCTCCAAGGAGGCCTACAGCTTTATCGCCGGCCTGCTGAAGCATGTACAGGGCTTTGCCGCGGTGACCAACCCCCTGGTCAACTCCTACAAGCGGCTGGTGCCGGGCTATGAGGCCCCCTGCTATCTGGCCTGGAGCGCATCCAACCGCAGCGCCCTGATTCGGATTCCTGCCGCCCGCGGCCAGAGCACCCGTGTGGAGCTCCGGAGCCCGGACCCCTCCTGCAACCCGTATCTGGCCCTGGCCGCCTGCCTGGCCGCCGGCCTGGACGGCATCGAGAAGGGCCTGACCCCCCCGGAGGAGATTACCGAGAACATCTTCGCCATGGATGAGGTCACCCGCAAGGCCAACGGCATCGAGAGCCTGCCCGGCTCCCTGGAGGAGGCCGTAAAGGCCCTCCTGGCGGATCAGCTCATTGTGGATACCCTGGGCGAACATGTGACGAGCCAGTATGTGGCCGGCAAGATGGCCGAGTGGGATGAGTACCGCACCCGCGTCTCCAGCTGGGAAGTGGACAGATATCTGGTTACCTACTAATTAAAAAAGTAAGCCGAGCCGCTTGCAGAAAAGTGTATTGGAAATTCAGGGGAAGCGGGGGGACTTTCATACCCCGCTGCCCCTGAGTTTTTTCATTTTTCTTTCTTTTGCCGCCAAAATATCGTAAAATAGAGGGAAAGGCCGGCGCTGCCGGAAGAGAATAGACAGGATGTTTTGAGAGCCGAAGGTGGTGTGTCGTGTGGATAAAATCGTTGCAGCCTTTGAGAGCGAAAAGAGCAGGAACCATATTGTGGATATGTTGGAGTCGGGGGGGATTTCCCTCCGGGGGGTGTACAAATCCGGTGCGGAGGCCATTCGGGCTGTCCGGAAAATGGGCGGCGGCATCGTCATCTGCGGCTTTAAGCTCTCGGACATGACGGCGGAGCGGCTGGCTGCGGATTTAAACGGCGTTGCCTCCATTTTGGTCATGGCAAAGGCTGTGCAGCTGGCGCATCTCCCCAGCGATATATTCAAGCTGGCGACCCCCGCCACCCGGAGCGACTTGATTGCCTCCGTGAAAATGCTCCAGCAGATTGAAGAGAAATATATGCGCTACCGGATGCCCCGGCGGGACCCGGAGCAGGAGCGCATTATCCGGGAGGCAAAGGAGCTTCTCATGGACAGAAACGGATTTACGGAAAATGATGCCCACCGGTTTATCCAGCGCCTGAGCATGGAGACCGGCTCAAAGATGGTGGAGACAGCCAAGCTGATTCTGGGCGCATATTAGAGAGGTGCACGTATGAGACAAGGATTGTACGATTCCCGGTTTGAGCACGACGCCTGCGGAATTGGGGCCGTGGTCAGCATCCAGGGAATCAAGACCCACAAGACTGTGGACGACGCCCTGAAGATTGTGGAGAAGCTGGAGCACCGGGCCGGAAAGGACGCCACCGGGGAGACCGGCGACGGCGTGGGCATCATGCTCCAGGTTTCCCACAATTTCTTTAAGGGCGCGGCTAAGGAATGCGGCATCGAGCTGGGCGGCGAGCGGGACTATGGCGTGGGCATGCTGTTTTTGCCCCAGGCCAAGCTGCCCCGGGAGCAGGCCAAGAAGATGCTGGAGATTATCGTAGAAAAAGAAGGGATGACCTTCCTGGGCTGGCGGCAGGTGCCGGTGGACCCGGACATCCTGGGGGACAAGGCCCGGGCAAAGATGCCGGCCATTATGCAGTGCTTCATCGCCCGGCCGGAGAAGGTGGCCCGGGGCCTGGACTTTGACCGGAAGTTGTATGTAGCCCGCCGGGTCTTTGAGCAGTCCAACAGTGATACCTATGTGGCCTCCCTCTCCAGCCGGACGATTGTGTATAAGGGGATGTTCCTGGTGGGCCAGCTCCGACGGTTTTACAGGGATTTGACCGATGAGCGCTATGAGAGCGCCATTGCCCTGGTCCACTCCCGCTTTTCCACCAACACCAACCCCAGCTGGGAGCGGGCCCATCCCAACCGGCTCATTGCCCACAACGGGGAGATTAACACCATCCGGGGCAATGTGGACCGGATGATGGCCCGGGAAGAGACCATGTCCTCCAAGCTCATGGAGCGGGAGATGGACAAGATTTTCCCGGTGGTAGGCAGCGAGGGCTCCGATTCGGCAATGCTGGACAACACCCTGGAATTTCTGATGATGAACGGCGTGTCCCTGCCCCTGGAAGTGATGATGACAATCCCGGAGCCGTGGAATGGGGGCGCCAACATGTCCCGGGCCAAACGGGACCTCTACCGCTATTACGCCACGATGATGGAGCCGTGGGACGGGCCCGCCGCTATTTTGTTCTCCGATGGGGACTGCCTGGGGGCGGTGCTGGACCGCAATGGCCTGCGCCCCTCCCGCTACTATATCACCGAGGACGGCTACCTCATTTTGTCCTCAGAGGTGGGCGTGCTGGATATCCCGGCGGGGAATATTGTCAAAAAGTCCCGGCTGGAGCCGGGGAAGATGCTCCTGGTAGATACAGTGGCCGGACGGCTGGTGGACGATGAGGAGCTCAAGGAGACCATCGCCGCCCGCCAGCCCTATGGGGAATGGCTGGACAGGAACCTGGTGAGCCTGAAGGATTTGCCCATTCCCAACCGGCGGGTGGAGACCTGCAGCCAGGAGCAGCGCGACCGGCTCTACAAGGTCTTTGGCTATACCTATGAGGACATCAAAAACTGCATTCTGCCCATGGCGGAGACGGGTACAGAGCCCACGGCGGCCATGGGGGTGGATATTCCGCTGGCGGTGCTCTCCGAGAAGCACCAGCCCCTGTTCCACTATTTCAAGCAGCTCTTTGCCCAGGTGACCAATCCGCCCATTGACGCCATTCGGGAGGAAGTGGTCACCGATACAACGGTCTACATCGGCTCGGACGGCAACCTCCTGGAGGAGAAGCCGGAAAACTGCCGGGTACTCCAAATCCACAATCCCATTTTGACCAGCGTGGATTTGCTGAAAATCCGGAATATGGACCGCCCCGGCTTCAAGGTGGAGACGGTCTCCCTGCTCTATTACAAAAACACCTCCCTGGAGCGGGCCCTGGACAGGATGTTCATCCACTGCGACCGGGCCTATCGGGACGGAGCCAACATCATCATTTTGTCCGACCGGGGCGTGGACGAGAACCACATGGCCATCCCCTCCCTCCTGGCGGTGTCCGCCCTGGAGCAGTATTTAATCCGCACCAAGAAGCGGACGGCGGTCTCCGTGATTTTGGAGAGCGCGGAGCCCCGGGATGTCCACCACTTTGCCACCCTGCTGGGCTATGGCGCCCGGGCCATCAACCCCTATCTGGCCCAGGAGTGCATTGGCGAGCTCATTGACAGGGGGCTTTTGAACAAGGATTTCCACGCCGCTGTGGACGACTATAACAATGCGGTGCTCCACGGCGTGGTGAAAATTGCCTCCAAGATGGGGATTTCCACCATGCAGTCCTACCAGAGCGCCCAGATTTTCGAGGCCATCGGCATCAAGAAAGAGGTCATTGACGTCTATTTCACCAATACCATCAGCCGGGTGGGGGGCATCGGGCTGGAGGAGATTGGGGAGGGCGTCGAGTGGCGCCATGACCACGCCTTCGACCCCCTGCGCCTAGGAGTGGACACCACCCTGGACAGCGCCGGCTACCACAAGCTCCGCAGCGGGGAGGACAAGGAGGACCACATGTACTCCCCGGAGGCCATTTTGACCCTCCAGGAGGCCACCCGGACCGGGGACTATGACATGTTCAAGCGCTACAGCGCCATTGTGGACAACGAGAAGAAGCCCCACACCCTCCGGGGCCTGATGGAGTTTTGCTTTGCGCTGGACGGCGGCGTGCCCCTGGAAGAGGTGGAGAGCGTGGACGCCATTGTCAGGCGCTTTAAGACAGGTGCCATGAGCTATGGCTCCATCTCCCAGGAGGCCCACGAATGTCTGGCTCTGGCCATGAACCGGCTGGGCGGGCGCTCCAATTCCGGCGAGGGCGGGGAGCGGCCCCAGCGCCTCCGGAGCGAGAGCTGCAGCGCCATCAAGCAGGTGGCCTCCGGCCGGTTCGGCGTCACCAGCGAGTATCTGGTGAGTGCCGAGGAAATCCAGATTAAAATGGCCCAGGGCGCCAAGCCCGGA
>CAZRNK010000013.1:0-2072 GCA_964601435.1 uncultured Oscillospiraceae bacterium
TGGCATATACGCTGCAAATTATCGGCGGAAAATGGAGCCTCCCCATCGTATGGCAGCTTGCTCAGGCAAAATGTGTCCGGTACAACGAGCTGCGCAGAAGGCTGGACGGGATTTCCAATATGATGCTGACCAAATGCCTGCGGGAGCTGGAAACCCACGGCATTGTGACAAGAATCCAGCACAACGAGGTCCCGCCGCGGGTGGAATACTCCCTCTCTGAAAAAGGCAGAAGCCTTCAGGCCGCGCTGACTGCCCTGGCCAATTGGGGCCGGGCGCAGATGGCATCCGGGCAGGGGGATACTCCCCCGGACACAACCGGCAAAGAATCGCTGGAATAAACAACTAGATTTTTACGGAGGACATGCCGCCAGGGCCTGCCCTCCGTATTGGTTTTTTTAGGCATCATCCGTTTTGCCGGTCAAAAGCCGCCTGATACTGGGCCACAACTTCTGCGATGTTCATACTTTTAATCTCCGCAACAAAGCTGTCCCAGTCACTGTCCAGATTGTTTTCCCCGGTGATAAATTTCAGGATATTCTCCGCACAGCAGGTCGCTATATCGCCCCAATATTGGTTCGCTATACTAGACTCCTCCGCATTCAGCGTCACACTGACCCCGTTGGCATTGTCGCTGGTACTGTTCCAGACACCCCGGGCCGCCTTCTGGTCATCATTGTAGATTTGCTCCTCCCGGCTCCAGTCTGTCATGAAGCCGCCGCCCTGGATGCTGAAGATGCCCACTGCGCGTCCAAAAGGAATGCCATCGGGATTATTGGTAACCAGCTCCGTATAGCTGACCGTTCCATCGGGATTTATTGTATAAGACTCATTTTCAATGCCGTAGTTGGCCGCGAGATACCCTTCCTCTGAATAAAAGTAATCCAAATACTGACATAAAAGTTCAATATTTTCACAAGTTGTCCCAATGGAAAAACCGTCGCTCTGGCCCGTCCACGCGCTCTGGTCTGCGCTCAGGTGATTTCTATCTCCTGCGTTCTGTACGGCATCTGTAAGCGCTAAAACCCGGAAGTTCGGATCCGCTGCCGCAGAAGTCCAGTCTGTAAAAGAAATGGATTTTCCTATCCAGATGCCGGCGTTATCCGAAGTAATGACATCGTCCGGCGGGTTCTGATTGCTGGACATTTCAGACATAAAGTCCGCCCCGATGAGCCCCTCGCTGTACCACTGGTTCATCAGCGTCAAATACGCCCGAAACGCATCCTCTATGATTCCGAACTTGACAGTTCCATTATCAACATAAAAGCAGTTGAGGGTTCCGTCCGGGCTGATGTCGCCGGCCACACCAAATCCGGCCAGCAGATAATTATAGCGGGAAACGCCTGTGCGGAACAAAATCAGGGGGTCAGAGGGGTTGTACTCTGTCTTAAAAGCCGTTAATACATTGTAATAGTCGTCATAGGTGACAGGCGCCTCCAGCCCCAGGGCATCCAGCCAGTCCTGCCGGATACACGGGCCAAACCAGCCAGTCCGGTCCTCTGCGTACATCTGAGGGAAGAAGCCCAGCTCGCCATTTTCCGTAACAGCTTTCTTATAATAGTCCGGGTGCTCTTCAAAGATGGCGTTCAGGTTCGGCCATAAGCTGGTATCCAGTGTGTTGATATCTACAATAATGCCCTGCTCAACAGCGGCAGCCAATCCACCGCTCTGCCGGCGGCCCACGCCGGCGATGATGTCCGCATATTCGCCGCTGGCGCACATAATGTTGTAGGACTGGACAACGGTTTCTGTAGAAACGCTCATAAAGTCAATATGGACGTTGGTCAGCGTCTCCATCTGCTGCCATCCGTAATTGTCATTCCAATCCTCAATATACGACGCAAAGGACGGTGGGAACTCAATAAAGGCAGTAAATGTCACACTCTCTTCCAGGGGGAATACAGACTCCGGCTCAAGTGTGGCTTCTGGAGTCTCCTCCGGCTCAGTGGTTTCAGGGGCTGCAGGGGTGGCAGGCGTTTGGGTTTCCGCCTCGGCGGGCGGTTCGGAGGTCTGTGTTGTGCTGCTGCAGCCAGCCGCCAGGAAAAGGCTAAAAACTACAACCAGAAACAGACAGA
>CAZRNK010000013.1:2172-4429 GCA_964601435.1 uncultured Oscillospiraceae bacterium
TACCGGAAATGGAGGGGGCCCGGCTCGTCCACCGGCGGGCTGATGGCCTCGGCAATCTCCGGCGGCATGGGCGGCGGGGGCGGCGGGGGATTGACCAGCTTTTCATAGGCGTTGGCGGCAAAGTTGTCCGTGTCGAAATTCCCGCCGAAGTCCGGGCAGACCTGCTCATGGAGGTACAGCCACTGGCCGTTTTCATAGACGAAATCGGAGCCGTAGCGCTCCCACAGGTACATATTGCTGCGCCGTCTGTCCGGGTTGAGCATGCAGAACATATTCCCCGGCGTGAGGAAGCAGCCCCGGGCCGTCTTCCCGTCTTCCGCCACCTCGATGACATCGGCGCAGATGGTGTGCATGGCGCACTCCGCCAGGGGGCGGGGGTCCTTGCCCCCCACCTCGGGATAAATCTTATATAACCGGAGGTAATCCCGGAAAGTCCGGGCGTCATAGGCGGTGACCGAGCCGTACCAGATGGAGTTAAATCCCCGCATCCGGCCAAAGAAATGTCCCCAGGAGGTCTCGTCGTCCTGGGACCAGAGCTCCCCCCACTCCTCCTTGCCAAAGGCCATGGCGTGGAGATAGCTGTGGCGGGCGTGGAGGTCCTCTACGGCCTGGCTGCCCTCTGCGTTATGAATCCGCTGGCTGAGGCTGAGCGTTTCGTGCATCCTTTTCCCTCCTTGCATTTTCCAGATATTTTTTATAGTCGGCCACCACATCCTGCTTCCCGTAGCCGGGGTGGCCTTCGGGGGCGTAGCTGTCCCGGGGCGAATAGGTAAAATAGGGCTCGGGCATGGGCGGATAGTTGTCGCACCAGTTGAAAATCTCATCGTGGACCTTCAGAGGCACGTCGCAGTGGCCAAATTCCTTCCGCAGCATATTTTCGTCGTGGTCATAGTACACCGGCTCATCTCCAAAGTCGCCCCCCACAGGGCTGTAAAAGTCGTTGGAGAGAATCAGGTGCCAGATTTTCCACTGGCCGTTCTCCCGGATGAAATCCGCCGCCTGCTTTTCGCAGACCCACCAGGCCTGGGCCCCCTCGGGGGTGCCGATGGTCTCCTGGCCCATGGAATACCACAGGCCCCGGGCCGTTTTGCCGTCCCCTGCAATGACAATCACCGGGGTCGTGACGGTGTACATGGACATGGAGCCCCAGCCCAGGTTCTCCCGTGTACAGGCGATGGCGCTGTCGGAGGCGTTCCAGTCCCGCAGCCGCTGCCAGAGCTGCTCCTCGTGCCGGGCGGCATAGTAGGCGGAGATGGAGTCCATCCCCACATAGTAGCCCCAGTTTCGGCCCAGGGAGGCCGTGGCCCGGTTTTCCGGCAGCGTGACCCAGAGCGCATTGAGCTCCTCCCGGCGCATCTCCGCCGCGTCATAGTAGGCCCGCCGGCCCATCAAATCCTGGAGCAGTTCCCGGTCCCAGACCCGGCGAATCCGCTCATCCTCTGAGTAGATGGGGTGCTCTATCTGCATGCTGCCTCCTCCTTCCATCCGTACGAAAAGGTGTTTTCAAAGCAATCATAGGGTACCGGCGGCTGGGGCAGGGGCGCAGGGGGCCGGTTGGGGTGGTACAGGCTCCGCACCGCACAGGGGTGGGTGGGCGACGGCGGGCACAGCTCCTTCAGCGGGGCAAAGGCTTCGATTTCCGCCCGCGCCTTTTTCGGCTGGGTCCAGTCCTCCCCGCAGGGGTGGTTCACATCCTCCGACACCAGCATGTGCCAAATCTTCCATGCGCCGTCCTCCTTCACGAAGTCCACTGCATAGCTGCGCCAGACCCAGTGGGACACCGGCCCTGCCGGCCCCACCTCGGCCCGGGCGCCGTGGTCATACCAGACGCCCTTGGCTGTGTCGTCGGCCTCGGCCCGGACAATGACGGGGGTACTCAGCGCCACATACTCCAGCTCCCCCAGGCCCTGGAAGTCCGGGCCGGCCTCCTTGGTCTCCTCGGGAAAGGCCCGCCGGATGGCCGCCTCCGCGGCGGCGGCCTTTTCGGCCAGGAAGCTGTAATACCCGGCCACCGCCTCGGGCCCCACATAGTAGCCCTCGTTCAGCCCCAGGGACACGTCGGCCCGCCGGCTCCAGAAATCCGGGAAGATGGATGCCTCCCGCTTGATGAGAAAGCAGTAGGCGTACTTGCCCATGAGGTTCTTGATTGCGCGCCGGTCCTCCCAGCGGCTGACCAGCTCCTCGGTCGTCCATGATGTTTGCTCTATCACGTACTGTCTCCTTTCTTCCAGCAGCCGGGCGGAGGCTCCGCCCGGCT
>CAZRNK010000013.1:4529-6637 GCA_964601435.1 uncultured Oscillospiraceae bacterium
AGGCCCTCGAGAAATTCGGCCGTACTCACCTCCGGATTCTCCAGGAAGGGGGTGTAGGTATTGTTGTTATCCATGGTTGCATAGGGCACCGGATAGGGGACCGTATCCCGCACCGGCCGCAGGGGCGAGTACTCCTGGTGCAGCGGGCCGCCGTCCTGGCAGATGGGGTTACTGTCCACCGCCGGGCCGCCGCCCTTGTGGTGGGGCGGCCCAGGCCGCCGGTGGGGGTTGCGGGCCTGGTCAAAGGCCTTATAGGCCCAGTTCTGGTCGTCAAACTCCGCCATCACGTCGGGGCAGACCTGCTCATGGAGGTACACCCACTGCCCGTCCTCGCAGACATAGTCCGAGCCGTAGCGCTCCCACATGTAATTGCAGAAGCGTTTACCGCCCTCGTTCAGGTTGCTGAAAATCACACCCGGCGTGATGTACACCGAGCGGGCGCTTTTCCCGTCCGCCGCCACTTCGATGATGTCATTGACCAGGGCGTGAACCGAGGCCTCGTTCAGCGGCCGGGGGTCCTTGCCCCCCATCTCCGGGAACTGTTGGAACAGCTGCAGGTAGTTTTCATAGACCTTGGCGTCATAGCAGCTGACGCTGCCGTACCAGACAGAGGCCTGCCCCCGCATCCGCCCGAAAAAGTGGGCCCAGGAGATGTGCTCGCTTTTGGACCAGATGGTGGACCACTCCTCCGTGGAGTAGGCCTTCGCGTGGAGATAGGTGTGGCGGGCGTGGCAGTTTTCCACCGCCTGGCTGGCCGCGGCGTTCTGGACGCGGCGGCTGAATTCCTTGTCTTCCATTTATGCCTTTGCCTCCTTCCCCGGGTAGTCGGGATGGCCCTCCGGGCCATAGCTGATTGCGTCGGAAAACGTCTCATAGGGCGCCGGCTCAGGGGGATAATTGTCCCACCAGTTGAAGCGCTCGTCATGGGTCAGCATGGCCAGCGTGGGCGTCCCGAACTCTGCGCGCATGGGGTGGCCCCCCCTCCGGATAGCAGTAGGGCACCTCCTTGTAGTCTGTGCCGTCCTCGTTGACCACGTCATAAATTTCGACCAGATGCCAAATCCTCCAGCCGTCCGCCTCCCGGCGGAAATCTGCGCCCACCTTCATGGCAATCCACCAGGCCCGGGGCGCGCCGTCCTCGTCCAGCTCTGTGCGCTGGCCGATGGAATACCAGAGGCCCTTGGCCGTCTCTCCGTCCCCGGCAATCTCAATCAGCGGCGTGGACAGGGGGTGGAAGTGGGCGCTCCCCACGCCCTTTTCCGCCGCTGCGCCGGGATTGGCCCGCCGGAAGGCGGCAAGCTGGGCCTCCAGCGCGGCGTCATAGCGCGTCACATAGTAGTCCCGGATGGCCTCCAGGCCGATGTAGTAGCCCCAGGTCTTTCCGTAAGCGGCGCTCTTCCCGGCCTCCCCGCTCACCCAGAGCTCCTCCAGCTCCCGGCCGCGCTGGTTGTTGGCGGCGTAATAGGCCCGGCGGGCCATGACATCCTGGATTTTCTCCCGGTCCCAGACGCGCCGGAGCATTTCCCTGTCGGTAAAGCTTCTTGTCTGTGCCATCACTGCGCCACCTCCTGATATCCATAGCTGAAGGTCTCGGAAAAATGCAGGTAGGGCTCCGGCAGGGGCGGCGTGGGGGTAAAGGGCCGGTCCGGCCGGTAGAGTTCCCGGACAGTGCACGCCACCGTGGGGGCGGGCAGGGCCAGCTTCTCCACATCTGCGAACTCCGGCAGCGGCGGATAGGGCACATTGGGCTTTGTCCAGGTCTGCCCGCAGAGGGTTACAATGTCGTTGAGCCAGCACAGGTGCCAGAAGCGCCAGGCCCCGTCCTCCTTGACAAAGTCCGCGCAGTAATAGCCCCAGCTCCAGGTGGAGGCCACGCCGCCGGGCGTCAAATCGGCTGCGGTGCCGTGGCAGTACCAGAGGCCCTTGGCCGTCTCCCCGTCCCCGGCAATCTCAATCAGGGGCGTGGAGGCGGGCAGGTTGTCAAAGGGCCCTGCGCCGTAGAGCTCCTCCAGGCTCTTGTCCTCCAGGGCCTCCGGAAAGGCGTTCTGGATGAGGGCGGCTTTGAACAGGTTGTTCCGGTACACCGCCTCATAATAGTCCCGGAGGGC
>CAZRNK010000013.1:6737-16997 GCA_964601435.1 uncultured Oscillospiraceae bacterium
GGGCGGCTTTGAACAGGTTGTTCCGGTACACCGCCTCATAATAGTCCCGGAGGGCGTCCCGGCCCAGGTAATAGCCCTGGTTGAACCCCAGGCACAAATCCTCCCGCTCCCGGCTCCAGAAGTCCTCCAGCAGGGTGTTTTCCTTTTTGATGAGACAGGTCATGACATAGCGGCCCATCTGGTTTTTGATGGCCCGCCGGTCCTCCCAGCGCTCCAGAAGCTGCTGGTCTGTCCACTGTATTTCCATGGCAAGCGCCTCCTTTCCCAGCGCCGGGCCGCCTGCTGCGGCCGGCTCTGGAAAAAGTATACCGGGAAAAGGCGGCGGTGTCTTTGTCCGGCGTGGACAAAGAGGGGCGGCATTTTTGGCAGGAAGCCACTATGGGCTCAGAGCTTACCTAAAAAGCGCAGAATTTTCAGCGACAGGAAGAGGGGGAAGTTTTCATTTCCGTCCTGGAGGTCGAAGCCGATAATCCGGGTAATCTGGGAAATCCGGTACTTCACGGTGTTCTGGTGGATGCACAGGGCCTCCGCTGTCCGGGAGACGCTGTTCCGGCTGGTGAGATAGACATAGAGGGTCTGGAGGTGGGAGGTGCCGAAGGCGCTGTCGTGGTACATAAGCCCGCGGATGACCGGGTGGCAGAACTGGAGCAAATCCTGGTCCCGCTCCAGCAGCTCCATCATGTGGTAGTGCATGTAGTCCTCATAGAGGTAATAGGGCGCGCCCCGGTTCAGCCGTACCCCCAGCTCCTGGGCCTTCACCGCCTGGTTATAGGCCACGGACATCTGGGTCAGAGAGCCGATGTTGGCGCTGACGCCGCAGCACAGGGCGTACCTGCGGAGGATGGGCACCAGGGGCGCAAGGGTCTCATGGAGGGCAGTGCTCACCATGGGCAGGGAAAACACCGCCGTCAGGTTGTCCTTATATAAAAAGGGATACACCCCCGGGATTGCCCGGTTCACCTCCTCCAGCAGGGTCTGGATGGGGATGGCAGAGGCAAATTCCGAGGCCTGGGTATGGGCCGTCAGGATATAAATGTGGTGCTCCAGGTTGATGTGCAGCCGCTCCCGCTGCTCATTGATAAGGTCATGGTTCTGGTTTTCCCGGGGCGCAGAAATCAGGGAGGAGAAGAAAAACTGGATGGGGGAGCCGAACACGCCGTTGGGGTGGTCCTTCACCAGCAGAATCAGGGAAAAGCGCTCCAGCCAGCTCAACACCTCCCAGGGGATACGCCCTTCATCCGCCTCCTCCAAAAAAACGCAGAGGTACCCCACCGTCCGGGTGGACAGGCTCAGCGTCATACGGATAAAATGGACGGGCTTTTCCAGTTCCGAGAGGGCCAGCCGGTAGCGCTCCCCCGCCCCCGGCGGCGCCCGGCCCGGCTCCGGGCAGGAGAACACATGCACTGGCAGCCCGCCCTCCAGAAGGGGGGCAAAGGCCCGGCCCAGCGGGCTCTCCTCCGAAAACCCGGCATGGGCCAGCACCCGGAAGGAGCTGTCCGCAACCAGGATGGGCGCCTGGAGCAACTCAAAGCCGTTCTGGACGAGCTGGCGGATGTGGTTGCTTTTCAGCAGGCGGTCAAACTGTGTATATTGCTGGGCAGAGAGCATGCCGGCATCTCCTTTCTGGGACAAATTCTCCCATAAAAAGCATAGCAGGAAAGGGCATGGGCCGCAATGGACACTTTCGCACCTCATTGAAACAATATTTGTCCGCCACCGCCAGAATGCCCGCCGTTTTTTGTGGGCGGCAGACGATGCACACGGCAAACCTTTTTGCTATGATGTGTTATAGACATTTGTTCAAAGGGCAAGGAATATTTTCGCCAAGAAAGGAAGGACAAAAATGGCTATACGCGGAAAAGGAAGAAGCTGTCTGCTGCTGGCGCTGGCCCTGTGCCTGCTGGCATCGCTCCTGGCCGGCTGCGGCGGCGGCACAACCGAGAGCGCCGCACCGACGGCGGCTGCCACGGAGGCGCCCTCCGAAGCGACAGCGCAGCCCGAGGCGGCGGAAACTGAAGCCCCCGCCCAGGAGACGGAGCCCGCCGGCATCACCTACCCCCTGGAGGGGGACACCGTCGAGCTGACGCTTTTCTATATGCTGGACGCCAGCTATGGCTTTGAGGCCACGGACATGACCCTCTGGTCCGCCCTGGAGGAGGCCACCAACGTCCACATTGAGCTCACCTGGACCACCCCCATGGCCTATGGGGAGCAGCTGAATGTGGCCGTAGCCACCGGCGACCTCACCGACTTAATCCGCAACGCCGGCAACCAGTTCACTGCCGGGCTGGACTACGCCGTGGACCAGGGCATCATCATCGCGCTCAACGACTATCTGGAGACGGACATGCCCGACTTCTACGCCGCGCTGACCTCCGATGAAAACTACTGGAACTCCGTCGTCACCAGCAACGGCACCATCGCCGAAGCCAACGGCCTGTACTATGAGGCCTATGGCCCCCAGAGCGGCTTTGTCATCCGCGCCGACTGGCTGGAAGAGCTGAGCCTGGAGGCGCCGGAGACCATCGATGAGTGGCACGAGGTGCTGACCGCCTTCAAAACGGAGCTGGGGTGCGATTATCCCCTCTGGCTCTCCAGCGCCGGGGCCTACACCGGGGATTTCTTCGGCTCGGCCTATGACACCGCCACCATGGTGGCCAGCAGCAAGTATCCCTTCTACAATGTGGACGGCACCATCCACTTCGGCCCCCTGGAGGAGGGCTACTACAGCTATCTGGAGCTGATGACCACCTGGTTCCAGGAGGGGCTCATTGACCCGGACTTCGCCTCCGCCACCGGCTATATGTTCCCCCTGCCCCCCGGCGACCCGGCCACGGGCAAATACGGCATCTGGTGCACCATGCTGACCATGTTTGACCAGTATGCGGGCTTGTCGGACGACGCCGACTTTGCCATTGTCCCCCTGACAGACCCTGTGGCCTACTCCGGCCAGACCACCCACCTGGGCTTTGACATCGACTATGTCAACCAGGGCAGCATCGCCATCACAACCAGCTGCGATGAGATAGAGGCCGCCTGCCGCTGGATTAACTATGGCTACACCGAGGAGGGCATTCTGCTGTACAACTTCGGCGTGGAGGGCGAGGGCTTCACCTATGACGAGGCCGGCGAGCCTGTCTATACAGACCTGGTCCTAAATAACCCCGACGGCCTGACCTTCACCGCCGCCCAGTTCCGCTATGCCGGCGGCGACAACAGCCCCACCGTCATCAACTTCCGCAGCGGCTGGACCACCTACAGCGACGCCGCCCTGTCCGCGATGGAGACCTGGGGCAGTGTCTCCGACGGCGCCTATGAGCTGCCCAGGGATTTCGCCCTCACCAGCGAGGAGCAGGAGGAATTCAACAATATCTATATTGACATCGAGACCTATATCACCGAGTCGGTGCTCCGGTTCATTACCGGCGAGATGGCCCTGTCGGAATATGACACCTTCGTGGCCACCATCGAGCAGATGAACATCCAGGCCTGCATCGATTTGTATCAGGGCGCCCTGGACCGCTGCCTGGCAGCCTGAGACGGAAAGGAGTTTTTTTAGCCATGGACAACAACACATATAACCAGGTAGATTTCGGCGAGCTGGGCGCCGCCGTAGGCGCCCCCGTCAGCATGCACCGCTTCGGCGACCGGGAGATGCCGATGGTCGAGTGGAACCGGGAACTGGAGCTCAAGGCGCTGGAACTGCTGAAGGAGCAGGCCAAAAACGGCAAGCCCTTCCGCTTCAGCGGCCACCCCAGCAAGTGGCTTTTGTGCGCCATTACCGACGCCCTCCTGAAAAACGGCGTAACCATGTACATCCCCGGACTGGACACGGAGACCCCCCTGAAGCCCTTCCCCATCAGCACAGAGGCCGACGGTATTTCCCAGACGGAAATCTCCCAGGCGGGAGACTGGGTCACCGTCCGCTTCACCTTCCAGGATGTGTCCCCCGTGGACATGCACAACATGCGCGTGCCCCCCATTCCCGCGGGCAAAAACGTCGTCATCATCGCCACCGGGCACCCCATTTTGCCCAGCGTCTGCATGGCGCTGTCCTATGGCCCCGACAGCCAGAGCGTCTGGGTCACCGCCCAGGCGGAGGACGCCACCTGCTTCTGCGCCATCACCCATACCCCGGCGTTCTCTCTGGGAGAGGAGCGCCCCCTCTAAAGATACCTTCCCCCAATATGAGGCCCCGGCAGCCCACTGCGGGCTGCCGGGGTTTCAGACTGTCAAAAAACCTATTCACTGAAGAGGATTTCAGCATACAGCAGGGGAGCTCGAGGGGGCAAGGCCCTCCTCGAATGAAATTCGCTGCCGTCAAAAAGTCCTGTTATATCAGGGCTTTTTGAGCGAAGCGGCATTTTTGCACTTCAAAATGCCCGGCAGCAAAGCGCGCAAAAAAGTCCCTGACGGGACTTTTTTGATAAGCTGAAGCCCCGGTGCAGGTGACAAAATCGCACCGTTGTGCTATGATAGAGCCATGCAGCGCACCGCCGCCCCCGCCGCACAGCGCGCAGGGCGGCCGGCGGCAGCGCAGAAAGGAGGCGACGGTGGATGGCCTCGGCAACCGGGGCGGCCCGCACTCCCCAGGACTACCGGACGCTCTATCTGGAAAACATCCGAAAAATCCACTTTACCCGCCTTTTAAAGGCGGGCTATCTGACGCCGGCGGACATGGAGGCGGGCAACGCCGCCTGTGAGCTGACCTTTCCCGGCGACTATTTTACCGTCATCTGCTTCAACATTGAGGACATCCACTCCCTCTTCTTTGAGCAGACGGAATATGATGAAAAGAGCCTGGGCACCGCATTTTTCATTGTGGAGAATGTCGCCCGGGAGATGCTCGCCGGGCTCTGCCACCTCTACACTGCCCCGACGGACTCCCAGATTGTCTTTATCGTCTGCGCCACGGAGGCCCAGACGAAGGGCGATGGATTGGGTTTTTGCAAAACCCTGGTGGAAAAGACCGGGGAAATCATTGATTTTATCCGCAGCCGCCTGGGCCTTGTCCTCACGGCCATTGTGGGGGAGCTCTTCGTCGGCGGCGACGGGATTGGCCAGGCCTATCAGGCCGCCCGGGCCCTGCGGAAATACCGGCAGTTCATGGGGGAAACCCGGCCCGTGCTCTTCTGCGGGGACCACTCGAAGATTATGGAGGGCTCCGACAGCGCCGCCGAGGATGAGCTCCATTTCGTCATGGCGCTGTTCCGCAGCGTGGAGGCGGACCGGCTCAGCGACGCCGCCGGGGACCTGGAGCGCTATATCCAGGAAGTTTTTCTGAAGCATCGCCCCACCATCCAGTCCTGCGAACGGGAGTATTACGGCCTGTGCCAAATCCTGTTCATGGCCAGCGAGGCCATCCGGGCCCGGCACAAGGACGCCTATGTGGACTGGCTCCTCCGCCCGGAAAAACTCATCATTGCCAAAAGCGTGGTGGAAATCCAGGAGCGGATGGCCGCTGTCCTGCGGCAGCTGGACGCCTATCTCCACAGCAGCGGCACGGAAGCGCCCCCTGCCTGGGTCAACCGGGTGGCAGACTACATCAACGAAAATTACGAAAATGTCAACCTGAACATCTCCACCCTGGCCAACGTCTTTTCCATGAACCCGGCCTATCTCTCCCGGACCTTCAAGCGCTGCACCGGCACCGGGCTCCTGGAGCTTATCAACCTGCGGCGGCTGGAGCGGGCCAAGGCCCTGATTGCCGCCGGGGAAAACATCGAAGAGACGGCCCGGAAGGTGGGCTATGGCTCTACCATGACCATGCGCCGCTATTTCAAGAAATATGAGGGCTGCGCCCCCAGCCAGCTGCTCTGAGATGCAAAGAGCAGGACGCGCTTCAACAGACAAAACCCCCTCCCCGGTTTTCCAAATGAGGAAAACCGGGGAGGGGGCTTTGCCGCTCTATAGGATTTAAACCGCCGGCGCTGCTGCCGCAGGCGCGCCGGAGCCGGAGGCCTTCGGCGCTGTCACGCCCCGGAGGGCCCGCATGGCATTGAGGATGGCCAGGAAGGCCACGCCCACATCGGCAAACACCGCCGCCCACATGGAGGAAAGCCCTACAGCGCTCAAAATCAGCACCACAGCCTTCACCCCCAGGGCGAACACAATATTCTCCCGGACAATCCGGAGGGTCTTCTTGGCGATGCGCATGGCTTCGGCAATTTTCGAGGGCTCATCGGTCATAATGACCACGTCCGCCGCCTCGATGGCAGCGTCGGAGCCCAGGGCGCCCATGGCCACACCGATGTCCGCCCGGGCCAGGACCGGGGCGTCGTTGATGCCGTCGCCCACAAAGGCCAGCTTACCCCGCTCGGACAGCTCGCCCAGGAGGGCCTCCACTTTCTCTACCTTATCCCCGGGCAGGAGCTGGGTGTACACCCGATCCATCCCCAGGGCCCGGGCCGTGGCCTCGCCCACTGCCGCGTTGTCCCCGGTGAGCATCACGGTCTCCCGGACCCCCAGGGCCTTCAGCCGGGCGATGCAGTCCTTTGCGTCGGCCTTGAGCTGGTCGGCAATGCGGATAAAGCCCGCATACTGCCCGTCTACCGCTATGTAAATCACCGTTCCCGGCTCCGCCGGCGTCTCCGGCGACAGGCCCAGCTCCGCCATCAGGCGCTGGTTGCCCACACAGACCTGGGCGCCGTCCACCTGGGCCCGGACGCCGCGGCCGGAGAGCTCCTCCACTTCCCCGATTTCAGCGCCCTCCGCCTCCAGGCAGGCCCGGCGCAGAGAAGCGGCAATGGGATGGGTGGAATAGGTCTCCGCCCGGGCCGCCAGGGAGAGGAGCTGCTCTCTGGTAAAGCCATCCTGGGCGGCCACCTCCTGGACATCAAAAACCCCGCGCGTCAGCGTCCCTGTCTTATCAAACACCGCAATCTCCGTATTGGCCAGGGCCTCCAGATAGCTGCTGCCCTTCACCAGAATGCCCGCTCTGGAGGCGCCGCCAATCCCGCCGAAGAAACTCAGGGGGATGGAAATCACCAGGGCACAGGGGCAGCTCACCACCAGGAAGTTCAGCGCCCGGTAAATCCAGTCGGACCACGCCGCCCCGGGCACCACCAGGGGCGGAATGACCGCCAGCAGCACTGCCGCAATCACCACAACCGGGGTGTATACTGCGGCAAAGCGGGTAATAAAGTTCTCCGTTTTGGATTTCTTGCTCCCGGCGTTCTCCACCAAATCCAGAATCTTGCTGACGGTGGACTCGCCGAATTCTTTTGTCACCTCTACTGTCAGCAGCCCGCTCTCATTGATACAGCCGCTGAGGAGCGTATCGCCGGGGTGGACGCTCCGGGGCACGCTCTCCCCCGTAAGGGCCCGGGTGTCAATCATGGAGCTGCCCTCCAGGATGACGCCGTCCAGCGGGACCTTCTCCCCGGCCTTGACTACAATGGTCTCCCCCACGGCCACTTCGCCGGGGTCAACTGTGCAGAGGGCGCCGTCCCGGCGCACATTGGCGTAGTCCGGGCGGATGTCCATCAGCTCTGCAATGGAGCGGCGGGACTTGCCCACAGCGTAGCTCTGGAAAAACTCGCCCACCTGGTAGAAGAGCATGACGCCCACGGCTTCCTCCAGCTCGCCCACGCAGCAGGCGCCCACAGTGGCCAGGGCCATCAGGAAATTTTCGTCGAAAACCTGGCCGTGGAAAATATTCTGCACCGCCCGCCAGAGCACATCCCAGCCAATTAGGGCATAGCTCACGCCGAAGAGGACATAGACCACAGGCACCGGCGCCCTGCTCTCCAGGAGCATAGCCGCCGCCAGCAGTACGCCGCTGACGAAAATGCGCCAAAGCCGCTTTTCCATCATCGTCACACCTTCTTCATTACCACATCCGGCTCATATTTCTTCACGATGGCCTCGGCCTCCCGGATAATATCCGCAGCGCAGGCCTCATCTATGTTCAGGGACATCTTGGTGGTCATAAAGTTGACGCTGGCGCTTTCCACGCCTTTGAGCTTTCCAACGGCCCGCTCAATCTTTGCTGCGCAGTGGGCGCAGTCCAGCCCCTTCAACAAAAATGCTGCTGTCATCATTTCCTTCCTCCTTGAATCTTTCAATAAGATGTAAGTCAAAACAGCGCTATTCGTGGATATGCTCCAGACCCGCTTCAAACATCAGCCGGACGTGGTCATCGTCCAGGGAGTAGTACACGGTCTTCCCCTCCCGCCGGCATTTCACCAGCCGGGCCCGCCGCAGGGAACCAAGCTGATGGCTCACGGCGGACTTGGTCATGTTCAAAACGTTGGCCAAATCGCAGACGCACAGCTCCTGGCCATCCAGAGCCCAGATAATCTTCGTCCGGGTTGCGTCCCCCAGTACCTTAAAGAAGGTGGAAATCTGCTGGTAGGTCTCCTCCGGCAGCATATTTTCCTTTACCGCATCCACCACGTCGTGATGAATGACGCCGCAGTCGCAGGAAAACTCATTTCTCGGCATGTGCTCCCCCCCTCTGAATTTCATTTCAGTTGAACGATTGAACAATTGAACAATTATTCAACTGTATCTGTATTATAGTTGAACATCCATTCAATTGTCAAGAGGGTCTACGAAAAAATTTTTTCCGTACCTTTCCGCCATCCGCCTGTATCCGCTCACCCGGAGGTACTGCGCGCATTGCATTCTTTTTGGCGCGGTAGTATAATGTTTTTAAAAACAGGAAAAGTTCCACACTGTGCGAATCCGGGAGGTATTCCATTTGGAGGAAAACAAAGCGCTCTTTGAGGAGATGCCGGTGCCAAAGGCCCTGGCACGCTTGGCAATTCCCACGATTCTCAGCCAGTTGATTGTCATGATTTACAACCTGGCTGATACTTTTTTTATCGGGCAGACAAACGACCCCTATAAGGTGGCGGCGGCCTCCATGGCCTATGTGCTGTTCTTCATGCTCAACGCCCTTGCCAATCTCTTCGGCATCGGCGGCGGGAGCCTGATTTCCCGGTTCCTGGGGCAGGGCCGCCGGGCGGAGGCCCGCTGTGTCAGTGCGCTGTGCTTTTACGGCACCATCCTGGTCACGGCCCTCTACTGCCTCGTGTGCTATGGGTGGATGACGCCGATTCTGACCTTTATGGGGGCCAGCGAAAATACCCTCGGTTTTGCCGAGGATTACACCCTGTGGGTCGTCGTCATCGGGGGCATTCCCGCCACATTGAGCATGGCAATGTCCCACCTCCTGCGCAGCGAGGGACATGGGAGCAAGGCCGGGTTCGGCCTCAGCCTGGGGGGCATTTTAAACATCATCCTGGACCCCATCTTCATGTTTCTGCTGCTGCCGGAGGGGCAGGAGGTGGCCGGGGCGGCCATCGCTACCATGCTCTCCAATGTCATCGCCCTCCTCTACTATTGTATTGTCTATTTCCAAATCCGCGCCAAATCCATCCTGTCTGTTTCCCTGCGGGCCTGCTCCGGTGCGTTCCGCTACATAAAGGATGTCCTCGCTGTGGGGTTCCCCTCTGCGTTAAGCAGCATCTTTGCCTGCATCTCCATCATGGTGACAAACAGCCTGGTGGCCTTACACGGCGATGTCCCCCTGGCGGCCGTCGGAATTGTCAAGAAGGTGGAAATGCTCCCTCATAACGTGGGGACCGGGCTCTGCCAGGGCATGATTCCCCTGATTTCCTACAACTACGCCTCCGGCAATCTGAATCGGATGCACCAGACCATCCGCACCGCCAGAACCAGCGGCCTGATTTTTACAGGGTTCTGCATCCTGATTTTCGAGCTGTTTGCCGCTTTCATCGCCAGGATGTTCATCCAGGAGGCGGAGACCGTGGCCCTGACCACCTCTTTTCTCCGGATTATGTGCCTGGCCACCCCCCTCACCATCTGCAATTTCCACATGTGCTACACCCTCCAGGCCCTGGGAAAAGGGAAGGAATCCCTGGTCCTGTCCGCCTGTCGGCAGGGGCTGTTCAACATCCCGCTGCTGTTTCTGATGAATTTCCTCTTTGGCCTGTGGGGCATCATATGGACCCAGCTGGTGGCAGATGCGCTGACTGTAGTTGTCTCTTATTTTATTTTCCGGCATACTGTACGTTCCCTGGCCCCACCCGCATAATACTTTTCTTTCTTCGGCGAAAGAGACGAAGGCGATACTTTTCTTGCTCCTGCAAGAAAAAGAACCAAAAGAATATTCCACCCATTTCTTTCTCCAGCGAAAGAAACGAAGGCGATACTTTTCTTGGCTCTCAAGAAAAGTATCCAAAAGAACAGGCCAAAGGGGACCCGGCTGCCAATGCCGGGTCCCCTTTGGAA
>CAZRNK010000014.1:0-11217 GCA_964601435.1 uncultured Oscillospiraceae bacterium
GCAACCAAAACGCCGATGATAGTAATGATAATAGACAAATCCATCGTCAAACTCCCTTCAGTCATCAAAAATATTCTGGATCCCCTGTTCTGCCAGGAAATCCTTTTGCTTGTTTTTCACTTCGGCCGCGTACTTGAGTGCCGATTCCATGTCCCCGTTGGTATGGCCATACTGCATGGCGTGGGCTGTGGCTTCCCCGAGGGCAATAGAGGCTCTGGTGCTTTGGACCAGTAATACCATGAGTTGCTGCTGGGCATGGTTCTTTGCTTCCTGGCTCTTTTCGCGTGCGGTTATGCGCCGCTGCAGATACCACACGATCAGCCCCATAATGGCAGACGGGATGCTCATAGCAGCCAGGAAGGCCAGGATAAGCCCCGTTAGATCGATCTGGACCATCGGTCTCACCCCCTCCCTGCCCCGACAAGGGCTGCGATATATTGGAGGTCTGGGATCGCCGCATTGTAGAAGGCATGGTTCCACACCCACCAATCCTCGTGCTCTGGGCGCCGGTACCGTTGGCACCGGTGGTCTGCCCACACCTTGTCCCACCTGTCCTGATACCCCTTGTCACGCTTCTCCAGGCAGGACTTTATTGCTCCTACAAGATGGCCACGGAGTTCCCCCCGGCCGTCATCGTCCTGGCTGAAGTAGTCATAAGCGTTCTGGCTGGTGACGGCGCAAAGCCGTCTGCCTTCCCAAAGAATGAAGTCCTCACAGGCCTCTAACGGCGTCCCGTATGGGATATTGACTTGACCGCAGAGGCCTTTGAACCGGGCCCGCTTCCTGGTGACATAGCACTTATGCTCCATAGGTTACGCCCCCTCGGTCAGCATTGCAGTCAGTTCTGCGTACTCTTCCCCAGTGATCTTGTCGGCGGCGTAGAACACATCCAGCTTGTCCCCCATACCATCGGTTTGCCCCCGCTCGATCATGCGCTTCAACACTCGATAAAGCATTTCCCTTTACCCCCCTTTCATTCATCAGACATATCATCGGTGAGGTCGAGTTCCAGTAGAATCAGGCGGTATTCCTGATCCACATTCATGGCATCGGAATCCGCAATGGCCTCACTCACAGCATCGAGTTCCTCCCCAGCATCAACACGCTCTACGGCAACTGTATCCGCGCCGTCCAAATCTGCCCGTCCTGCGAGGTGGTAGACCGCTCCGGCAAAAGCAATGCCCGAAGCCTCAGGCTCCGGGCAGAGAACATAACAGCCATTCTCGGCTTTTTTGATGTAGGTGAGGGCCTCGGTCATGCCAAGGCTTTCCCCGCCTCTGATGATTTTATACATTGTGCACCTCCAAAAAATATGGCGTGGTACAGCCGCCGCAGACGTAGCAGCCGCCCGTGGTCGTTGAAATTTCGGTAGTATGCGCTCTGGCATTCCATATACTGCTCAATGTCGAAGAATGGCCGCTTCCCGGCCAGGAATTCCTTGTGGAACAGCTTCAGCTTGCGCCGTGCTCGCTTGATACCATCCCGGCTCCCGTTGACCGTCACTTTGCCGGTCGGCCCCAGGGTGAACCTTGCTTTGCAGAAGCGGAAAGGCTTTGTGAACGGAATGACCTTGCATTTGCGCTTGTTCACTCGGATGCCAATGGCCTCGAATCGGCGCACCAGTTCGTAGGCCAGCTTCTTCAACTCCTCAAGATCTGGCAGGAACACATAGTAATCATCCATGTAGTGTCCGGCGCAGCGGATACCTTTCTGGCATTTCAGCCAGTTGTCCACCGCGCTGGGGAGCGCCACCATTTCCTGCTGGGACGGCTCCACGCCCAGTGGCATCCCCCGTCCTGGTGTGGGACACGGAGAACTGGAGATTATGAGGTCGGCTACCCGGCGCAGATCCGGATTGAGAATGAGCGCCTCGTGGCGCTGGTAGATCGTATGGTGCGGGGCGTTTGGGAAGAAACTTTTCAGATCCATCAGCAGCACTCCGCCCTGACGGCCCCACCGGCGGTAGTGCCAGTGAAGCTGATCCTTTACCCTCTGGAATTGCCAATGGAGCCCCATCCCCTTCCGGCTTGCGCCATTATCACGGATCATGCTCGGCTCGTAAAGGGGATTAAGGACCTCGTTGCAGTGTGTTTTGTGGATCTGCCGGTCTGTTATGTGCGGTGCATCGATGGGACGCACCTTCCCCCGCTCGCATAGAGTGAAGTGCGTGCATTTCTGCGGCTTCCAGGTGTTCTCCAGAACTTGTTTCCTCCGCCGGGCAGTCCCGGAGAACAGATGGCTTTCGAAGTTTTGCGTGCTCTGCTTCCAGCGCACTCCGTTGCAGCAGCGTTTCCCATAGAAGAACATCTTCCGGTAACTATACACCTGGCTGATGTCCCCCAGGGCGGCGCTTCTTGCCTCCCGCCGCTCTCGGCGTTTGGCCTTCCTCCGCTGGTACCGGGCTTCCCGGCGTTCTTCGCTGGTCATAAAAAGTGTTCGCTCCTTCGTACAGATGAATTGTAGGGTGCCGTCTAATCTGCGTTGCCCAGGCACATGAAACGGGGATAGGCACATCCTCCCGCCATGCAAGCAGCGTCCGTGCGTGGGCATCAAAGGGCAGTTTTTGGCCTCGCGGGCCAGGGAAGTACTTCTCCTTTTGCTTCGGTCGTCTTTCACCTTCCGGTTACTCCATTTGACCTAGCACTTAGCAAAATCCGGGCGCGACGCCCCCTGAGTTGTTAGCGTTATTGTTGTTGTTGCCGCCGCTGGTAGACACCGCCCTGAAATTGTTACTGTTGTTGTAATTAGGAGAACGGAGCCACCGCCACACCGCCAGCGACAGATTTACAGAAGTACACCCAAGCATCGAACTATCGGGGGCCTTTCGCCAATGCCTTCACGGCGCCCTTCAACAGTTCATTCTCCCGGTCGATCAGTTCGCCCAGGCTCTGAGCCATCTTGTCCAGCTTCTCCATCGCTTTCCGGGAATCCACCGTTGCCCCTTTGGAGTTCGTAAACGCTCCTTCCGGGTTCTGGTTCATCACGTCATAGCAGAGGGTCAGCCGGACATCAAGGGCCATGAGGGAGGCCCGCGCCTCAAGCAAATGGGCCTTTCGGAGTTCTATCCGCTGCACATCCGAGGGGAAGATGCTGTTCGCCTTCTCGCAGTGGTCTATGACCTCTCCGGCCAGCTTTGCCACTGGCTCGGCCACCAGCCGGGAATACCGGGCCGATAAGCGGGTGAGGAAGTTCAGCGTTTCGATATAGATCTGCCGGGCCACATTGATGAACTCGGCCTTGCTCACGGCTCGTTTTTGCTTCAGGACCGACACGGACTCACTCCTCCCTTTGGTTCGATGCTGGAACCGAGTATAGCACAATCGCGGTCATCGTTGAATTGACGGCTGGTTGCTATATCACGATTCGTTGGAAAATATCGTTCTTCGACGCAAAATCACGCCCTCCGAAATTGTAAATTTGCGTCGGGCGCTGACGCGCCCGATTTTTATTTTCCCTCCCTTCTCCCTGTGCGCCTCCCTTTAAGCCGCCCGCTGGCGCGGGCGGGCGTGGGCCGGGATACTCTGCGGAGGATTAGGCAGCAAAGCCGGGCGCGACGCCCCCTGAGTAGTAAGCGGTATAGTGGCTGGAGCCGCCGCTGGTAGACACCGCCCAGAAACTGTAACTGTTGTAGTAATAAGGAGAACGGAGCCACCGCCACACCGCCGTTGTCGTAGCGTTATGCTTATATGCGATCTTGCTATTGCCTGCCTGGTAATACGCATACTGGACCTGATAGTTCTGCTCGTAGCTATTTGCGTAGTATATTGTCCCAAATACCTCAAACTCTGCGTAGAGCACCAGATAGTCTGTAGTAGCGCTGATGTTGGAATCCACGTTCCCGGTTCCGTTGCCCACATTATCGGTGTACTTTGTGATGGGCTTCATCACCGCCAGAAGGTCACTGGGCAGCGCCGCCAGCAGGGAGTTCGCAGGCGGGCTGGTTGGTGTCCCGCTGTTGCCCAATACGGTGTTCCGCATGTAGCTGTCCGCCCATCCGCCCACGTTTGTGTTCGACTGGTTCATACGGAAACCTTCGGTGGTTCCACTGCTGTTGTAGTTGTCATCGCACAGGGCCACCAGCGTATTATTGATCTTCCCGATCTGGAAGTGGATCTTATTCTCTCCCTCTCTGGATGCGTTGTGGTCAAACCCGGTAATGAATACATCGACACTCAGGTTGGAGAATGTATACCCCTGCACCGTCCCGTTGATCGTGATGCTCTTGGTATCCCCAACGCTCCAGACGTTGGCCCCGTCGCCTGCGTCGCTGGCCGCCCTGATGGACGCCCAGCTGTTGCTCTCCAGCGTGCCGCTGAACAGGTTTACTGTCACATTACACTGCTGGCTGGCTGGAGCGGTATAGTTGGTCCCTTCGGCAACGCTGACGGTGATAACGGCGGTGCCATAAGCCAGGCCCGTCACCGTGATCGTGTTCCCGTTTACGCTGACGGAGGCGATCTCAGGAGCGCTGGACTGGGCGCTGATCGTCCCGTCTCCCGCTCTCACTGCGGTGATGGCGCCGGTGGGCGTGCTCGTTGTCAGCGTCAGGCTCTGGGGGCTGAGGGCCAGGCTGCCCGTCGCTTTCCCAATGGACCAGGCGACGCTCTGTGCGCCGGTGCCGCCCCCGGACCACTGATAGTTTGATGTCGGCGTAAACGTAGCCGTGTACGTCCCGGCATCCACTCCGCTCGTCTGGCCTCCCAGGGTCAACTCGGCGGAATTGTAATTGCTCCAGCTTGGATATTGGACGGAGCCGGTGTAGGTGAGTGTCCCGCTTTGGGAGGGTACGGCAGATATCGACGCCCGCCCGATGGTCCACGCGGCCTCTTTTGCGCCCGTAGACCCGTCATACCACTGGTAATTGGATGTCGGCGTGAAGGTCGCGTTATAGCTGCCAGCGTCCGTTCCGGTGGTCGTGCCGCCCAGGGTCAGCTGGGCGGTATCATACCCGCTCCATGTGGGCGACTGCGCGCCGCCCGTGTACGTCAGGCTGTTGCTCTGCGTGGGCACAGCCGCGATGCTTGCCCGGCCTATGACCCAGGTGACGGTCCGAGGCGATGCATCCTCCCCGTCCCAGGTATACCCGTCTTTCGGCGTAAAGGTCGCCTCATAGGTGCCCGCTTCGGTGGCGCTGGTCTGCCCGCCGATGGTCAGTTCGTCGGAATTGTAGTTGTTCCATGTCGGGCTTTGCTCGTTCCCGTTGTATGTCAGGCTCCCGCTCTGGGAGGGCAGGATGCTGATGGTATGGGTGATAGCATCGATCCTTGCGATGAGGTTGGGGTGCGCCTCCGGATCCTCGTTGTGCGCCTGGATAGCGGCGGCCAGATCATCCGCGCTGACCGTGTCCAGAGACGGGTTGATGACAAACTGCATGACGGAGGTATCCGCCACGACCAGGTGCATGAGAATGGTCAGTTGACCGGACACACCTTCGGAGATCGCCACCTTTTCTGTGTCCGGCGTGTTGCATACGGCGATCATGGTCCCGTCTGCGGAATAGATCGCCGCCTCCCGGACCGTGTAGCCGCCCTCATCGGCGGGCACGACGATCTTCACATCGATCATGTTTGCCGTGGTGGCGCTCACCGTGGCGCTGGCGATCTCGCCCCGCCACGTCTCGTTCTTGAGTTCCGTCTGATCCACGGTGGGCTGGTAGTAGGCCCCGCCGCCATCGCCCACAGCGGCCTCCGTGATGGAGAGCTGCGTCCCGTTCAGGATGCAATCAGCGATCAGTGCGCTCCCCGCATTGGTTATTTTTGCTCCATATGTTCTTTCGTTGTCTGCCATATCACATTCCTCCTATTCCACCGGATGAAGTTCAAGGACCGCGTTATATTCCAGCGCCCCGACCATCGCCGCGCCCCCGCTGGTCTCCAGTTCGTTGACGATCTGGGGCCATATCTCCATATGGCTGGACTGCTCCGCGCAGGCCCCGATGGAGATGGTCCCGTAGGACTGGAGGAACGCGGACATGAGTACCTTTATGTTGCACGGCCGGACGGCCAGCACCATGTCCAGGATCTCGCTGGCCAGGCTGCTGGCGTCTGGCAGCACATCATAGTCGAGTTCGATGCTGAGCGTGTAGTCGGAGAGCGAGACCTCGTAGCCCGTATCCCCGCAGATACCGGCCAGCCAGTTCTTCAGCCACCGGATGGTATACGGCAGTTCCATGTTCCACATGGCTTTGATGCGGGTCTTGCGGGTCTCCAGCGTGTCCGTGTCCTTGGGCCGGATGTTCAACTCCTGCTCCCATATCCGCACCCCGTTCTCGTCGGCGTCCTCCAGGAACTGGTTGGCCAGGACCAGGGCCAGGGCGTCCCAGGCCAGGGAGATCTGCGGCTCGTTGGCCTCGTTGATGGTCTGGAACTCCAGCACGTCACGGAGTACCGGGGGCAGATAGTCCAGTAAGCGTCTATCCATCGGTGACCTCCCCTCTGACGGGGATACTGTCCGCGTCCAGGGCCAGATTGCTCTCCAGACCGTTGATCCGGGTCCCGCCGATGTCGGTGATCATACCGGAGCACGCGGACAGGATACGGCTCTCGATCTGGGAGATACGGACGGTCAGGAAGTCGGAGTCCGCCCATTCCTGGGCCAGTTCCAGAAAGTAATCGTCGATAGCCGCTTCCACATAGCTTTTGACCGCGTCCCAGTTCCACCCGGAGGCATAGGTCAGGTGGAGCGTGATGTTCACGGCCTCCGAGGCCACGCCGGTCACATGGACCACATGCCCGATGGGGGCCAGCCCGAGCCCCTCCCCGGCGTTCTGCTCCGGGTCGATGGCCGTCTGGATCTCCTCCAGCAGCGTTGCGGATGGCGTCTGGTAGTTAGACGCCAGGATGACCAGTTTGACCGCGCCGCCCACCGTGAGTTTCTTGTTCTTAGCCGCCGTATAGACTGCCGTGAGCCAGTCGGCCACTGTGCCGCTCACGGCGGAGATGGCGCTGGCATACCAGGTATCCACAGCCTCGTCCGGGATCAGGCTGGAGGGCGAGATGTCGTCGTTCCAGGCGGGGTAGATCTTCAGGTCCCCTACGCCGTCCATAGCCAGCACCTTTTCCCGGTAGTCGGCCTGGTTGCCGCCAAAGGCCAGCGCCTGGAAGCTGTCCAGCACCCGCTGGCGGAACGTCTCCGTATCCTCTTCGTCTTCGCCTGGTATGAGCAGTTCTACCAGTTCCGCGCGGGTAAGGCCGCTCACATATTCGATCGGGATCAGCGTACCGCTGTAATCGTTCGCGGCGGCCCCTGGGGTCTCGCTGGTGACCATGTGGCTGAGACCGGTCTCCGTGTCGTACTCCGAGGCCATGCGGCCGGTGACCACGAAATTCAGGTCCTCGCAGGAGAACCGGGTACCCTCCGCCACCTCGATGTTGAACTCTGCCCGATAGACGGCGGCGGAGGCAGAATAGGGCGCCAGATTGCGGTCGGCGGCCCGCTTGATGAGGTATTCGCGGGGCGCCGTGGCGATATAGGTGGCCTGGAACACGAAGTCTGCCGCGATGTACAACTGGGCCAGTTCCGCCATGGCCGGAGCCACGCCGTTCATCACCATGGAACCCTCCCGCTTGTCCACCAGAGAAGATACCCTCGTGAGCGCGCTGGCCAGCAGCGCTTCGTATGTCATGTCCTCAAACATTCAGATGTCGACCTCCTTTGTGGCGCTCACTTCGCCGTAGATCGTATGGACGGTGAACCGGGCGGTGACCTGCCTCCTGCCGGTCTCAAATTCCCAGCTGTCCACCGATTCGATGCGGTCGTCCTGGGTCAGGGCCTCGGTGATGCGCCGCTTGATCTCGCTCATGGCGTAGGCCTTGGGCTTTCCAATGAGGTCCGTGAGTTCGGAGCCGTAGTTGCGGGTGTAGATGGGGTATGCGTAGCGTTCCACGTTCAGGATGAGATAGACCGCCTGGATCACCGCGTCCTGTTCATCCGTCGTGCCCCGCACCCGGTTTTTGTCGATATCCAGCTTGTGGGTGTAGCTGGGCTGGGTCTCCACGGCAAAGGAGACAAGGTCCAGGTCGTCCCCTGTAGTCGGCAGCGTCGCCATTATTCCCTCGCCTCCCATCTGTCCAAAACGATATACTGCTGCCCGCCGTCGCAGCGCAGCAGGATGACCTTCTCGCCCATCTCCAGGGCGTTATGCACTTTCCACTTCTTCCGGCCCTCATACTTGTGGCTGTGGGCCGCAAATTCGGCATAGCCGGAACCGCCGCTCTCTTCCTCTGTGTAATGGGGCCCTTCGCTGGCGCCGGAGCCCTCGATCGTTGTCAGTTCTACGTTGTAGTCCCGCACGGCGTCCGTGAGGATGAGTTGGGCCTCGGTCAGTATCTTCTTCTGGTCAACGGTGATCTCAAGCGGTGAGGTGGAGGTCACATAGCCATAGCACACGCTCATGGGTGCCCCGGCGTCTACGGCCTCCACGGCGGCCTGCTTGATCAGTTTGACAAACTGGTTGATATCAAGTGACAAACGTACCACCTCGCATGTTCAGGTCCATTAAGTGCTGCTCGTTGTTGAATGTGTGCTTGACCTGCTCCACCATGAGGTAGCTGGACACATTGATGTCGCCCAGCCCCAGCATGACCACCAGAAGGGTCCCGGCCCGTACCCGGATGTCCCCCAGCACATCTTTGAGTTTGAGGGTGCGGGTCTTGGTGTTGTACAGGTCCAGGAGGGAATCCGCCATGGCCTTGGCATTGGTGGTGCTGTCCAGCTTTTCATAATACTGCAGCACGCCCCACTGGTTGATGTTGGAACTGTCCTGCGCGATGAAGATCTCCCGTGTCCCGGTGTCGCTGTTCTCATAGGACAGTTTGATCTTGTCGTAGGTCTGGGACGCGATGGAACTGGTATAGTCGAAGTCCCCCACAGTGTCCTCGTCCATGAGCAGGTCCAGCTTCATGTTCCCGATGTTTTTCAGGGTCAGCTTCCCCACATCGTCATACAGCACATACATCTGGGTCGTGGCCTTGAGGGTCTCGTCCAGCGCGGTCTGTATGATGTCAAAGAGGGTCTGGTTGTCCTCCACCCTGCTCTCGATGACGTGGCTCGTGTCCTCCAGGTCTCCCACATTGAGTTGGAAGTCCTCCGCGATCATGCGGATCACGTCGGACGCGGTCTTGTCGGCGTAGACATAGGTGTCCTTGTTCTTCAGGTAGTAAAGCTGGTCGTATACGGTGATCTGGATAATGTTGTCGGTGCTGCCCTTGCGGGACTTCTCGAACACAAAGCCGTAAAAGACGGGGGTGCCGTCCACGGAAAAACGGCACGGGTCCCCTTCCTGGAAACTCAGCCCCTCGGTCTTGACCACCTCGGCGACGAGTTTGCCCGGCTGGCCCTGGCGCTCCCACTCGATACTCACGCTCTCCACCACGGGGGGCAGCATAATGGTCCCCTGGCTCTGTATCAGCAGTTCGTATGTCATGGGAGCGTGAGCACCTGCCCTGGATATATGAGGTTGGGGTTGCTGATCTTGTCCGTGTTGGCCTCATAGATCTTGGTATAGTCTGCGCCGTTGCCATAGTATTTTGCGGCGATGGCCCACAGGCTGTCCCCGGATTGGACGGTGTAGGTCTTGGCCGTGGGGGCAGTACTGGCGTCCCGCTCTTCCTCGACGGTGACCGTCTGGCCGCCGTCCTCGCTGTCCTCCACGGTCACGGTCTTGACGCCGTAGTCCCGCCATTGCTTGAGATTGACGTCCACCGCCACGTCCAGGCCCTTCTTTCCCTCTTCCGTGATGTTGTAATCCTCCACGCTCACCTTCATGTTGGTGTCGAAAAGCAGGCTCCCGGAGGGGGACAATCTGACCAGCATGAACTGGGTCGTTTCCTTGTCGGATTTCAGGCTCTCCAGGATGCTCAGGTAGTAGTCCGGGGTCTGGGAACCGCTGAGCATGGGCAGATCGAAGGGCACGGTCAGTTCCGTAAGGCCGGGGGACCGCAGGAAATTGACCTCCCCCTCGTTGAGCAGGGTCAAGGTCTTATTCTTTCCCTTGATCTTCACGGTCAGTTTTTCCGGGGTGGGCCATTCAGCCCCGCCCAGGTAACAGGTATAACTCATCTTGACGCCCTCCTTTGTTTACGCATGGACGCCCTCCGCCGCCGTCAGCAGGGCCTCGCTGAACCCGTCTGTAAAGGCAGAGATGATGCCGTCCAGGTCGGCGTCGCTCTCGATGCGGTTGGTCATCCCCGTCATATCGATCTGGATCTCCGCTGTGGTGAACCGGTTGATGGCGTCCCGCTCCGCGATGTCCCGCAGATAGGACAGTTCCTCGTTGCTGATATCGAGACTGTCCTCGATGCCGCTGGCGCTGTCCGCGATGCTGCTGGTATCGCTTGCGATATCATCGAGCGTGAAGTCCGTGACTGCGCTTCCGCCCACATAGTCTTCTACATTCAGCGTTTCGGTGTCGAATAGGCTGCCGATGGAATCGGAGATACCGTCGCCGAGAGACGAGCCGAAGCTGAAGGCGTCTCCATAGTTGATGCGGTCAATCTTGAGTGCGTCGCCGTCGATCCCCTCCCAGACTTCGACGCCAAACGTGTCTTCCGTCCAGCTTTTCAGAGAGGACCGCCAGCCCTGGACCGCTCCTGCCAGGTTGGAACCGAATAGTGTGTCGATGGCGGAGGCCAGGGTCTCCAGAACTCCAAGGACCGTATCAGCCAGCGTGTAAAATAGCTGGATGACCCCCGCGACCGGGTCATTAAACAAGGTGCCGATCCCTACGGCGATCCCGCCAATGAAGTTATAAATCAGGACAAAAATGTCCACGACCGTGTTCCACAGGGAGATCAGCAGGTTTCCGATAAACGCCACCGCCACCGCAAACAGCCCGGTGATGGTTCCAAGGACGCTGGTGCTCTCTGCGCCCCAGAGGTTCGTCGCCCGGACGACCGCCACGATGACCGCAATCAGCGCGATCACAGCGGTGATGATCCAGGTGATGGGGCAGGCGGCCATGGCGGCGTTCAGCCCATCCTGCGCGATCATCAGCGCAATAATGGCCGCCGTTTCCGCCGCGCTTGCGACAGCGTGGGCGGTTTTCGCCGCGATGTCTTTCAGCGTGGTCAGCCATCCGATGCCCTGCACGGCGTTGTAGGCGATCAGCGCGGCCACAACGCCCCAGATGATGGGCTCGATCCAACTCCAGTTGTTCGCCACCGCCGTGCCGAAGGATAGGGCTGCTTCTATGAGGACAGACAGCACGTTGAGGATCGT
>CAZRNK010000014.1:11317-16898 GCA_964601435.1 uncultured Oscillospiraceae bacterium
CCGTGCCGAAGGATAGGGCTGCTTCTATGAGGACAGACAGCACGTTGAGGATCGTACTCAGTCCCGCTGCGAGCCCCTCTGCGGCGCTCTGGATCTGGGGCAGGTACGCCTGGAATACGCTGACCAGGTTGAGCACCGCCGGGTAGACACCCAGCCCAATCGTCTCCTGGAGGTCTCCCAGGGAGTTGTTGAAGGAGATGATCTGGCCCTCTGGCGTGTCGCTCATGGTCTCATACAGCCCGGCCCAGCTTTCGTCGATGACATCGGCGATCACTGCTGCCGCCTGCATATCCTGGCTCAGGCCCAGGTAGTCCGCGCCCAGTTCCGCGACGATCTCCGCCTCGGTGGCCGTGCCCTCGATGATGGACTTCTGCACGTCGGAGAACTCAAAGCCCTTTTTGGTCATGGCGTCATAGCTGCCGGTCATGATCTTGCCAATGCCGGTGGCGTAGTCCGTCATGGCCGTTGTGTCCAGTTCCCCGCCGCCGGACATGCCCATAGCATAATTGCTGAGGGTGTCCATCATGCTGATGAGCGCCTCGGCGTCGGAGAAGTAGGTGGCCAGTTCTGCGGCGCCAGCCAGCATGACATCGTCGCTGTAGATGCCTTTGCTCTGGATCTCGCTGGCCTTCTCCAGCACTTCGTCGTAGTAGTCCCCGGTGCCCATGTTGCCCATGACCGTCGAAAGCTGCACCTGGACGCCTATCTTGGTATCGACAGCCTCCAAGCCGTCGGTGATCAGGCTTTTGATCTTCGACACGCTGGCGTAGGCCGCCACAGCGGCGGTGATCTTGCCCACCAGGCCGTCCAAAGCGGAACTGCCCTGATTGACGGAATCGTTGAACTGCTGCTGCCCGTCATCCAGACTTTCCGCCGCCCTGGCCGCCTGCTCATACGCTTTTTCCATCTGGGCGATGCCGTTGTTGGCCTCCGCCAGTTCCGTGTGCAGGTCCTGGAACGTCTGGGTGTCGACTGCCTGCCCGGAGGCCGCCTGCATATCCTCAAAGGCCTTGACGGTCGTGTCCAGTACCCGTGTTATCTTTTTGAGGACCGCGCTCATCCCGTCGTTCAGGGCCATTTGAGAACGGATCGTTGCCATGCTGCCACCTCACTTTCGCTTCCCTTTGTTCTTCCGCATCTTGCTCTTCAGTTCCGCCTCGTGCTTCTTTTCCGCCTCGACGCGGACCTGGATGGAGGCGATGACAAAGGTTTTTTCCATGACGGGCAGGTTTAAGAATTTGGACGGCTCCCAGCCGAACTTTTGCAGGCAGAAATGGGCAAAGTTCGCTTCCGGGTCGCCGTCCAATATCAGTTTTTTGCCTCGTCTACCAGTTCGTTCTCGGTCTTGAAGCCGTTGACCTGGAAAACCTCGGTCACATAGTCGTCAAACTCGCCGCCGATGAGCAGCTTGCCTACCAGTTCCTCCGGCTTGGCGACGCCCCAGTCGTTCTGGAGCGTGGCGCTGTTCAGGTCCGGGAACACGGTGCAGCGGGCGGCCACCTTGGCCTGGAAGGCGTAGGTGTCCAGTTGCTGGGTATATTGCCCCTTTTTGCCGGGCACCGCCACCTGCCGGATGCAGCTGGAGCGGATGCGGGCGTATTCATCGGCGGAGATGCAGCAGATCTCCCACTCCACCGGCTTGCCGTCCTCCCCCGTGATACGGGGGGAGGCGGCGTATTTGTGGTTCTCGATCTGCGCGACATTGGCGCGCATAAAAGCGGACAGGTTACTCATGCTTACCTCCTGTTACATATAGGTCGGGTTGGTGTAGGTCTCGGGACGGGTGAAGCTGTCGCAGTAGCCCTCAATGGTCTGCTCCACGAAGTCGCCCTCCGCGTTGAACATGGACAGCAGCACGTCGCCGTCCAGGATGCAGTCGTTGTAGATCTTGGTGCTCCGGCCCACAGAGGTGGCGGGGTCGTCGTTGGAAGTCTGGATGTCAAAGGTGGGCATCACGCCCGTCTTGATGAACTCCTCGATGACCCGGTCGAAGATCTCCGTGCACTTGTAGATGGTCATGGAGAAGGACAGGGTGATCGTCTGGGCCTTGTGGCCCACCACCGGGTTGCCCAGCTTGTAGACTTCGGCGGTGTTGACGGAGGCCGTGCCCTCGAACTCCTTCGCCATCAGCATGGAATAGCGGGTGTCGTCGATGGTGACGAAACACTCTGCAAAATTGGCGCTTACAGCGTCCTGGGTATTCATGCTCGAGATAGCCATCTTGCTTTTCCCTCCCTTACTGGATGATCACGCTCATATAGAGCTGGGCCATCGCGTTGACGATGTTGAGACCGTTGATGGTGCAGAGGACGGACTTCTTGGTGTCGCCCTGCTCGCAAGTCACGATATCCGTGTCGAAGTCCTCCACGGCCCGGATGTCGTTCAGCTGCTGGAGCAGTTTGCAGATGTCGCCCCAGAGAGAGGACCGGCCGGAGGCGTCGTTGGGAACAGTGCCCAGGTACTTGGTGGCAAACAGTACGGCCGTATCGTTGGCGATCTGGTCACACACCCGGATGGTCTGGTTGCTCTGGAAGATCTCGCCCTTGTCGTCGGACAGGGTGAGCAGGGTGTTGATATCCTCCAGCACCCTGGTGTCCCCGTTGACGTTGTGGAACATGAATTTCCCGGCGCTCAGCGCCGCCTCCAGTTCCGCCTGGGTATAGTCGGTGTCGATGGTCAGCTCACCATCATATTTGTAGTTGGTCAGGGACTTGTTGACCGCGCAGCCGGCCTGTGCACCCGTCACCCAGTAGACCAGGGAATGGGCGGGCACGTCCTCCTCGCTGACCTGGGCGCTGCCCACGGTCGCGCTGCCCACAGTCCCGGAACTGGCGTCCGTGTAGTACGCCGCCGTGTTCCACACGCCGATGATACCCTCATAGTCCGCCGTCTCCGGCTGCCAGGCCACCAGCTGGAACTTACTGCCCACCTCGTCACGGACCCGGCTGCAGAACTGCTGATAGAGCCGGACGGTAGTGGAGTCGGCAGACGGGCAGCACAGGGCGTTATAGGAATAAGCCTCGATCTTGTCGAGGAAGTCCTGGTGGGCCTCGCCGGTGATGCTGTCCACATCGGCGCCCCCGGTCAGCGGCTCCCCGGCCGTGGCTGCCAGCGTCGCGCTGCTCTTGAAGTCGACCCAGTCGTTGCTTACCAGGGCCGTTGCGTCCGCCACGGTCTGGGTATCGGCGATCGTGCCGTCCACATAGGTGCTCACGTCCCACAGTTCCGGCGTGTCCACGTTAGCCGACACCACGATAGTGATGTCATTGCCCCTGGTCCCGCCGTACTTGGCCGTCGCCAGGGTACTGGACGCCTTGACGGACCCGGTGCCCAGGCGGTAGCAGTAGACGGTGGTGGCGTGGGTGAAGACTTCCCGCATGGGGAGCAGTTTGATGTTGTCATAGCTGTAGCCGAAAATGGTCTTGCTGTTCTTCTGGAACTCGCCGGAGGTGACGGCAAACACCTCGCCCTCCGGGCCCCAGTTCAACTCAAAGGGGACCGCCGCATACCCTCTGTCCGAGAGGGCGGCGGAGGCCATGGGTACGCTGGAAAAATTGACATAGTAACCGGGCAGGACCTTGTTTTGGGTCAGCCAGGTGCCGCCTCCCAGTGCCATATCAGTTCACCTTACCTTTCATGTATGTCTCGATCAGGCTATCTACCTCATCCAGGGTGTAAGCCTTGTCCTCTTCCAGCAGGACCCGGATCAGGTCCCGCCGGTTTGCGTAGCGTTTGGACCCCGCAAGCTGCTCTTTGTTGTGGGTCGCCTGCGTGGTCGCGGTTTTGTCTTTTGCCATGTTCATTCCTCCACTTTGATATCGAGCGTCTCCATGGGCTCCGTTTCTTCCTGCGGCACACGGACATGGTGGTCATAGCGCACCAGGACATGCAGGACGTCGTCCTCGATGGAGCATTCACATTTGGTACAGTGCAAGAGGTCCCCTTCCGGGGTCGTGATGTCCCGCAGGGCCATAACGATCCGGTCTGCCGCCTCGCAGCACTCCGCAGCCCCTGTTTTTGAGTAGTAGATAACATCCAGGGTGGGGGAACGGGAAAACCGCTCCCCCACCAGTCTGGACTGCTCTGCGGAGGGCATGATCACATTGAGGTCTCCGGGTTCGAGCCCCTGCTTTACGCCCCCGCCGTGGATCTGCGCGTCGGGGAACTCGTCGTGCAGCGCGAGGCTCACGCCGTCGTAGATGCTGTTAAATCCGATCTCAGACATTGAATGCCTCCCTTAGCAGCGCGTCCAGTTCCTTCGCCAGGATGGCCGGTGCCACACTCTCCAGCTTCCGCTCGGATATGGTCAGGAAATACTTCCCCGGCACCCAGCCCTTGCCGCCGGGAGTTCTATGCCCGAACTCCACATAGCTGGCGTATTTGACCGGGTTGACGACCTCGATGTAATAGTTCCGGCCCTGCTTGAACACCGGCAGTGAGTTGGCGTAAGCCTCGGCCCTGCTTTGGCCGGAGCCGCTCCCCTTCGTGGCGGCGGCCTCGGTGGCCGCCGTCCAGCCCCGCCGCAGGGTCCCTCCCTTTTTCCCGCTGCCCTTTGGGTATGTGCCAACGGGCGTCGCAGGGATGACCAGTTGCAGCAGACGGGCGGCCAGCCGCTTGGATGCGTCCTCGCAGAATTTTTCCAGATCCACATCATTGAGTTTCTGGAGATTATCCCTGAGTTTCTGAAGCTGCTTGTAATTCACCTTGCCCCACTTCATCAGGCCCACTCCTTGAACAGTTCCAGCGGCACCTCCTGGTGGCAGGTGTAGACCGCTGGCTTGCCGCTGCGCTCATAGTCGCGGGTGGCGCCGTTCTGGGTCACGGTGATCTTAGACCCCTCCGGGATATCCACTGAGGGGTCGATATAGAGCGTCACAGTCTGAGCCACAAGCGCCGCCTCCTCGGTAGGGTCGGTGCTCTTGACGGTTTGAAAAGAGATGCGGCAAGGCAGGCCGGAGGCCGTCACTTCCTCCACCGGCTCCGTGCGGCCATTGGCGGGGTTCAATACACCCCGCCGCACGGTGACCGTGGCCAGGCCTGTCCAGAGGCTCTGGATGGCCTTCTTGTAAGCGGCGGGGACTACCATCTCAACCTCCGAAACGCCGCCAGCGTGCTCTCCGCCGGGTTCATGAGTTGATCCAGCAGGTCGTCAAAACGGCTTTCAGCCGTGCTCACCCCGTCGCTCTCCCCGGCAAAGGTCACGGAGATGTCCCCCTCCGAGATGCTCTTGGCGGGGGCGTCGAAGTCGAAGCCGTCCAGGTTCCCGGCGGCTTTCTTGTCGAACAGGAACCGCCCGGCGGCCATGTCAACCAGGGTGTAGAACAGGCCGTCCGGGAGTGTCTTGTGGTGGATGTCCGCCAGAAGTTCCGTCTCGGCCCTGGCGATAAGATATTCCAGGGCGGCCTGGTCCTCGTCTGCGACGGTGTATCCCAGCATGGCCAGCCGGGCCACCACGGCCTCATATACGGTCATGTCATGCACCTCCCTGTAAATCGATTCATCTGCAATCTGCCAGCAGGGCAGTGAAATTATTCAGACCCAGAATCGCTATTGCTCTCAAGTGCGGCAACCCGCGCTTCCA
>CAZRNK010000015.1:0-6596 GCA_964601435.1 uncultured Oscillospiraceae bacterium
TATGTACGGTGGACTTGGAGACGCCAAAGCGCTTGGCGGCAGCACGTACCGTTGCTTTATTTTCTATAATGTATTCCGCCAGTTCGCGGGCGCGTTCTTCGATGTTTGCTTTCAAAAACACCACTCCCAGCTTTTCATTACCGTTATCATGGTATGCCGGGAAAAAAGAAAATATGTGGTGCACTGCCGCCCGCGCCGGCGGCGGCGGTTAGGCCCGCTTCAGGACAATCTTCAGAATGTGGACAGCGGAGCGCTGGAGCATGGCCAGGGTGGGGGTGGCCCGAAAATGCACCGCTCCCCTGCTCGTCACAGCCTCTCCGGCGGTGACGGCATCGAAGAGTTCCTGGACCACCGCTTCCCCGCCGGGCTGTATCAAATCGTTGCCCGCGTACATGGACAGGGCCGGCCGGGAGAGGCCGCCGCCCCAGTCGGTCATAATAAGGCCCTGGAAGCCCCATTCATCCCGGGCAATCGCCGTACACAAATCGAAATTATCCGCAGCGGGAACGCCGTTAATGTCGTTATAGGAGGTCATAATGGCCCAGGGCTGGGCAGTGCGCACTGCAATCTCAAAGCCCCGGAGGTAAATTTCCCGGAGGGCCCGCTGGGGGATATTGCTGGTGGAGTTGGTGCGCTCCGTCTCCTGGTTGTTGCCGGCAAAATGCTTGATGGTCACCCCTACGCCACGGCGCTGGACGCCCTTGGTAATGGCGGCGGCGCAGGCGCCGGAGACCAGGGGGTCCTCGGCAAAATATTCAAAGTTGCGTCCGCACAGGGGGTTGCGCTGGATATTCATCCCCGGCGCCAGCCAGAGGTCCACGCCGTACTCCCGCATCTCCAGCGCGATGCACGCCCCCACCTCCTCCAGCAGGGCGGTGTCCCAGCTGGAGGCCAGCAGGGTTCCCACGGGAAAGGCGGTGCAGTTTTGCCGGAAGGCCTCCCGCGTCTCTGTGGCAGGCACTTCCCGGCGCAGCCGCAGCCCCGCAGGGCCATCGGCCAGCATCAGGGCGGGCAGTCCCCGCTCCGGGAAAGCGGCGGTAGCCCCGGCGGCGCCAGGCACCCGGAGGGCGGCAGACTGGCCCACCATGGCCCCGCCGCCGCTCTCCAGCCCCGCCAGGCCGGAGAAATCCATGCCCAACCCACTGCAAAGCTGGCAGAGCTCCAGCAGGGTAAACTGGCTGGCCAACTCCTCCACGGTGGCCCGGCCGGCGCGGACATCCTCCGCCGTGACGGCAAACTCCGTAAAGGGCTCCAGGGGTTTGGGCTCTGCCGGCGTCTTATACTTCGCCTTTACTCTGGAAATCCGCCGGGGCACAATACGGATGGCGCTGCGCTCTGCCGCCCGCTTTTCCTCCGCCTCGCCCGAATAGGTGATGGGCACAGCCCCCGCCTTGCCCAGCGGGGCAAAGTCCGCCGGGGGATGGCCCAGCAGCGGCCGCACCCGCCGGATTTCCACCGTCTCGCTCAGGGAAAAGGCCCCGATGACGGCGGTGTCCCGGGAGGAGACGCCCAGGCGGATGTAATAATACCCCGGCTCCAGAATCCAGGCGCAGCGCGCCTCGGAGAAAGAGGCAAGGGCGTCCAGCGGAAAGGTCATCTTCACCCGCTCCCGGCCGCCGGGGGCAATCTCCCCGGTCTTGGCAAAGGCAATCAGCTCTGCCCAGGGCTTTTCCAGCTCGCCGTCCGGCTTGGACACATATACCTGGACAGTCTCCCGGCCACTGAAGGTCTCGGAAAGATTTTCCACCTCCGCATGCACCTCGGCCTGCTCTCCGTCCAGGGACAGCGACGCCTGGGCAACGTGGAGCCGGGCATAGCTCAGGCCAAAGCCAAAGGGGTAGAGGACATCCTTGCCAAAGGTATCAAAATAGCGGTAGCCGGTGAAAATCCCCTCGGCATAGTCCACACGCACCTGCTCCTTCTCCTCCCCGGGGAAGGGGCCAAAGCCCACGGCATTCACATTGCCGTTGGTGCGCCCCCCACCGAAGTTTTCGCTGGAGATGCAGTCGGCCCAGTGGAGGGGCCAGGTGGCGGTGAGGCGGCCCGAGGGGGTGGTTTTCCCTGTGAGGACATCCGCCAGGGCGTGGCCGCCCTCCTGTCCGGCCAGGGACATATAGACAATGGCGGAAAAGCGCGCCTGGACGTCCGATAAATCCACGCTGCCGGGCGTGTTTAAAACCAGAATGGTTTTGGAAAAGGCGCCGCACACTTCCTGAATCAGTGCCGTCTCCTCCGGGGTAAGCAGATAGTCCCCCGGCGTCTCCTTGCGGTCCAAAAACTCCCCTGAAATTCTCGAGAGAACATAGATTGCACAGTCATTGCGTTCCGCGGCGGCGCGGATGAGCGCCGCATCCAGCGGCATCTCCGGATTGGCTGCCGCCTGGAGCTGCATATCCTTCTCCACCGCCTGATTGGGGTGGCTGACGGCGTAGAGCCGGTAGGCTCCCGCCAGCTGGGCGTCCACCTCCAGGCCGTCGCATGCGGACAGCCCCTCCAGGATATTCACGGTCCGGGCATTGTTCACGTCCCCGGAGCCGGTGCCGCCCTTGAAAGTGTACACCTGGCCGATGCCAAAGAGGGCGACGCGCGCCGTCCCGGAAGTTCCCAGGGGCAGTACGTCCCCATCATTTTTCAAAAGAACCATGCTCTCTGCGGCGGCGCGCCGGGCCACCTCGGCGCAATATTTTTCCCGGGCAGGGCCGCTCAGGCGTTTTTCCATTGTATCTGTCTCCTTTCCGGCCGCGCTTTGCCGCGGCTGAGGATTTTTGTATTTCACCACAGCGGCACACAGGCCGCGCATTTCTATTATCGCCGAAGGCCCGGCCTTTGTCAATGGCCGGCGGAGCAAGACTGCCCCTTGACAGCCTCCCGATACTATGCTAACATGAAGCCAACTTCACAAGAAGCAGGCTTCACATTTCCAGAAAGGCAGGGATGCATGAAAACACAAATCCGGGCGCTGCGCATCCAGCGGGGCATGACGCAGCAGCAGTTGGCAGACGCCGTCGGCGTCTCTTCCCGCACCATTATCTCCATTGAGAAGGAGCACTACAGCCCGTCGCTGATGCTGGCCTATCGGATGGCCCGGCTGTTTCACGTCAGCGTCGAGGAGTTGTGCTGCCTGGAGGAAAACCTGAGTTTGGAGGAGCGTCAGCATGAAACGCATTCAAAATAAACGCAGCTTCTTTACCGCTGTTTTAACCGGCATTCTGGCCGTGATATGCCTTGCCGTTACAATCTATCAGAACCAGGCCGGCCGGTTTCTGCTGGCCGGCGTGATTGCCCTTGCCTGGTGCGCCGTCAGCCTGTACACCGCCTTCGCCCGGCCGGACGCCGCGGAGCTGGCCACCGCAGCTGCGGATGAGCGCGACCGGTACATCGCCCGCAAAAGCAGCCAGGCCGCCCTGCGTCTCTTCAGCTACTTTTTAGACGGTGGCTGCATCATCTGCCTTTGCCTGTACGGCATTTTTAAAGCACCCGCTTTTCTGACAGTTGCCATTACCCTGTGTGCGCTGCTTGTCCTTTTGTTCTTCACTGTACTTCTGACCAACCGCTATTACGAAAAACGGGAGTGAGTATCCCCCTTGCAGGACACGCCTGTATCTGATAGGATAGACACCGCGAAAAACGCCGGATAGCGGCGAATCTCCCCATCCGGTGAAAGAACATTGGAGGAACCCATGAAAAAGAAAACAATCGGCATCTTCTGTGCCGCCATATTGGCCTTGCTCCTGGTGGTTTTGCTAATCTGCATCCTTGTTCTGGACACCACCTCGTCCCCATCGGCGGGGGAAACCCCCGCCCCTACGGTGGCAGTTCCTGTCTCCCCCGCGCCCACAGCAGAGCCCACACCCGAACCCACCCCGGAGCCTACCCCAACGTCGGAGCCCACCCCTACCCCCGACCCAATTGAGACCCGGGCGCAGGAGATTCTGGACTCCATGTCCACCTATGAAAAGATTTGCCAGCTGCTCTTCGTCCTGCCGGAGAGCCTCTCCGGGGAGGAGACTACAACGGCTTTCACCCAGGCCCTGGCTGACGGGCTGCAGGAATATCCTGTGGGCGGCGTCGTCCTCTTTTCCAAAAACCTGGTGGACGCCGGACAGGTCACCACTCTCATTCAGGAGATGCAGATTGTGTCCGAACACGGCCTCTTCATTGGTGTGGACGAGGAAGGAGGGCGGGTCAACCGCCTCATGAGCACCCTGGGCACCACCTGGCTGGACGCCATGTATGCCTACCGGAATATGGGGACGGAGACGGCCCGGCAAAACGCGGAAACCATTGGCCGGGATATCCTGTCCTACGGCTTCAATCTAGACTTCGCCCCGGTGGCGGACGTCTGGTCCAACAGCGCCAATACGGTCATCGGCGACCGGGCCTACAGCAGCGACTATAACCAGGCCGCCGAGCTGGTATCCGCGGCGGTGGAGGGCTTTCACGACGCCGGCGTTATCTGCACGCTGAAGCATTTCCCGGGCCACGGGGACACTGTGGAGGACAGCCACGCAGGCGCCGCCTATGTCTACAAGACCCTGGACGAGCTGCGGAGCCAGGAGCTGCTCCCCTTTGCCGCGGGCATCGAAGCGGGGGCGGACATGGTGATGGTTGGGCATTTGAGCATTCCTGAGGTAGATACAGTGATTGCCCCCTTCTCTTACCGCATTGTAACCGAGCTCCTGCGGGAGGAGTTGGGCTTTGCGGGCGTCATCATCACCGACTCCCTGGCCATGGGCGCTGTGACAAATTATTATACAAATGGGGAGATTGCCGTCCGGGCCCTCCAGGCCGGCGTGGACATCCTGCTGGGGCCGGAGAGCATCCCCGAGGCTGTCCAGGGGATTCAGGACGCCCTGGACGACGGGACGCTGACCCTGGAGCGGATTGAGGAGAGCGTCCTGCGGATTTTGAAGCTGAAGCTCCGCTACGCCATCATCGCATAATCTGCATAGCGCCGTCAAAAACCGGGATGGAGCCGGAATTGCTTTCCGCTGTAAGTTGTGATACAATTTATGGGAAGCAGTATAAAATCCTTCAAATTTATGAGAGAGGAAGGCAAAATCTATGACTTTTCAAGGCAAACTCCCTCCCTATGGTATGCCTCCCGCCGGCGGCATCACAGAGCGGCCCGAACTGAAAGAATTCGACTTTTTTGCCCCGCCCGGCGGGCCAGGCGGCCCCGGCCCTGGTGGTCCTGGCCCCGGTCCTGGCGGCCCAGGTGGGCCCGGTTTTGACGGTCCCCCGCCCCAGCCCAAGTCCGACGACAATGAGCGGGCCTTTGAAATCCTCGGCGGCAAGTGCGTCCAGAAGGATGCGCGCGTCAGCGTCATGGGCACCATCGGCGACAGCGAGGCTGTCGGGGTTACCTTCAGCACAGACGTCCCCTCCCTGTGCGGCATCTTCGTAAACGGCGATTCCAAATATGCCGTCCGGGACAGCGAATTCCGGGCTGTGGGCGACGGCAAGAACGACTTCGCCGGTGACGGCGCTGTGCTCCTGGTGGACCACGACGGCGAGCTGGAAGTCCGCGACACCAAGATTACCACCGTGGGCTGCATCCGCCCCTGCACCACCGCCATGGGCGACAGCACCCTCCGGGTGTATAACTGCGTCCTGACCGGCGAGGGCGGCACGCTGCCGGAGGACTACGTCCCCGTCATCGGGCCGGGCATGAAAACACCCCCCGAGGGCCTGGAAATCGGCGGGAACTGCCGCACTCACCTCTCTGTGGGCAATTCCAAGGCATATTTCTATGACTCCACCATCATCGCCGACGGCTGGGCTGCCCTGTCTACCGACGGCTGCACCGATTCCCTGTACCTGGAGGCCAACAACTGCGATGTCATCTGCCGGAACAGCGGCTATGGCGTCTACTCCGACGGGGGCTGCAACGTAGTGCTCAACGGCTGCCGGATGAACACCGCCACCCACGGCGCCATTATGGCCGGGGAGTGCACCCTGAAGAGCCGGGACACCCAATGGAAGTCCGGGGAGTACGGCTTCATGATTCACTGCGTCATGGGTATGCCCGAGGAGATTGGGGACGTGTCCATCTCCGGCGGCAGCATCGAGACGGCCAGCGACAGCTTCTTTGTCAAGAGCCAGAACGCCTACATTGATTTGCAGGGCGTCTCCATCCAGAGCGGCGGCGCCATCGTCCACTCCATTGTAAACCCGGATGTCTGCGCCACCAAGGTCCCCGCCGGGCAGGCAGTCTACGGCATCAAGGTCTCCATGACGGATATGGATGTTTCCGGCGACTTGATTCACGAGGACCCCGACCGCACCATGTCCCTGAGCCTGAAGGGCACAAAGCTCAGCGGCAAGCTGGAAAACGTCTACCTCTCTCTGGACAGCGCAAGCGCCTTCACTGCTGCGGCAGATTCCACAGTCTGCCTGGTAGGCCCCTGCGCCGGGAAACTTGACGCGCCCGCCGGCGTCACCATTTTCGCCACTGCCGGTGAGGGCTGCGACCTCACGCAGAGCACTGTCCTGCCTTCCGGCGGCAAGCTCCAGTTCTGATTTTTCATCCCGCACGTAAATAGCGCCAGGGGGAGCAGCCAAAACCGGCTGCTCCCCCTGAAGTACTTATAGTA
>CAZRNK010000015.1:6696-16457 GCA_964601435.1 uncultured Oscillospiraceae bacterium
AAAGGGGTGCTGGGCGCCTTTACCGGCGGCCTCACCGCCGCCTCTGCCGGCATCTGCGCCGCGGTTTTCTTTGGCTATCTCATCGCTTTGATTTTCAAGTCCAAGGATAAGTAAAGACAAAAAAGCCAGTGCCTCTTCCTGCCGGAAGGGGCACTGGCTTTCTCGTATGCTATTTCGTATGCTATTCGGGCGATGCGGTCCCGGACACATGGCTCAAATCACGCCCAGGACGCGGATTAAAACCATGTAGAGGACGGTCCCCCCGGCGATACTCAGCAGGGTCTGCCGCTTCCAGATATGGAGCAGTGCCACCGCCGCTACCGCCAGAAGCTGGCACAGACTCCCCAGCCAGTCCGAGGGAGAGACGCTCTTCAGGCAGTAGATAACCAGCGTGGCAATAATGGCCGCCGGCAGCACCCGCCCCAGATACAGCACGACCTTGGGCGTCTCCCGCTTCGTGCCAAACACCAGGAAGGGGAGCCAGCGGGTAAACTGCGTCACCAGCGCCGTCACCGCCACAATCGCAATGGCCTGTGCGGTGGGAATCATGCCGCCTCCCCCCTTTCCATTCGGGGCCGCAGGAGCAGCAGCGCCCCCACCGTCACCAGCAGGGAGGGCAGGATAAAGGCATCCGGCCCCAGGAGTATCAGGAATACCACGGCGGAGGCCAGGCCCACCAGCGCGCTCACATGGCTTTTGGCGCTTTGCCACTGCTCTACAAAAATCACCACGAACAGCGCCGTCATGGCAAAGTCTACCCCCTCCATGTCAAAGGGGATGAGCTGCCCGGCAATGCAGCCGATTACCGAACCCAGTATCCAGTAGCAGTGGTCCAGGGCCGACATGCACACGTCCACCTTTCCCCTGTCCAGCTCCGGCGGCGGCTCCGCCCCGCACAGGAGCGAGTAGGTCTCATCCGTCAGGGCAAAAATCAGATAGGGCCGGCGCCCTCCCTGGCCCTTGAAGCGCTCCAGCAGGCTCAGGCCGTAAAAAATATGCCGGCAGTTGACCAGCAGCGTCATCACCGCCACGGTGAGCAGGGAGGTGCCCGCAGCCAGGAAACCCACCAGGACAAACTGCATGGACCCGGCATAGACCGTCAGGCTGATGCCCAGGGCCCACAGCCAGTTGTAGCCCGCCTCCTGGAGCAGGATGCCAAAAGCGATACCCAGAGCCAGATAGCCGAAAAAAATAGGCAGGGTCGCCTTCAGGGAAAAACGCAAAATCGAGCGCATGGACGGTTCTCTCTTTCTGAAAAACTTTTCGCCTGTCCCCATGGGACAGCAGGAAAAATTGTAACACGCCTCTGAAGTAAATGCAAGTAGATAGCGACCTGGGAATCCGCTTTTCCGCAAGCCCTCCTGAGTATAGAAAGTTCTCCATTCAGCTATTCTTCTAAACACATAGTCATTCTTTAAATATTTAATTTTTTTATTTAATTTGCTATATTTTTTCTCATAAAATTCTATTGTTCTGACAAAAACTTGAAAAATTTTACCAATCATAATTTGTCAATCGATTTTCAGAATATTAAAAATCATTGATTTGTACTGAAAATCGTATATAATTTTATGTACAAAGCGCTTTTATAACCCCTTGAAATCAACAAAATCAGAAAGGCCAGGTGATTGAATTTGAAAGATACCACAGCTTCGCTGTCCCTGCTCTGCCACCGCATGCAGGCGACACAGGCCTGCCGGAACTTGATGGGCCGGCTGGCCTTCTATATGGCGGGCCACCAGCATGACCAGTGCCTCTCCCTCTGGGCCGAGCGGGAGGATGTGCTTCTGGAAATGCCATGGGGAATTTATGACGGTACAGCGGGCCTGCGCCATTATTATCTTCAGGAACTGGGCAGCCTGTCGGACCCTGCGGTTCTGGAACGCATCCGCGGTACCGTTACAATACAGGATTTAGACACGGAGGTATTGGAGGTTGCCTCGGATGGACTTTCTGCCCGAGGCTGCTGGACCTCACCTGGATTCCGGACTGACCTGGAGGCAGGCCACCCGCAAGCAAAGTGGAGCTGGTGCAAACTGGCCGCGGATTTCCTGTTTACCGACGCAGGCTGGAAGCTCTGGCGCATGCGGGTATACAACCTCTATCTCACCAATTATGAACAGTGCTGGACACAGGCCCCTCTTCAGGACTTCGATGCCATGGCCGCCGCTTCCCTGGCCGACCGCCCCTATTCCGAGACGCCGTGGCAATACACCATGGCCTACCCTACGGACCAGCCGGACCCGCCCCTCCCCTACCAAACCTACAGCCAAGGCGGGCTGACCTTCTCCACCTTACCGAAAGGGGGCACACAGTATGCGTGATTTGGATGCATTAAATCTGGGCTTTGCCCGTATTGAGGCGGCTCAGGCCTGCCGGAATCTGATGGGTAAATACTCCTACTACCACACGGCCGAACTTCACAGGGACTATGTCGAGCTCTGGGCGGACCGGGACGACTGTGTACTTCAGATGCCATGGGGCCGTTACTATGGCATCGAAGGGGTCCGCAAGTGCTATCTCCGGGATCACGGCGACGTATACGACCGGGCAGAAAAAGCCGGCATCTATGAGAAGCCAAAAACCGCCGGCTACGGCGTTCCCCTGCACAGCATGGACACTGAGGTGCTGGAGGTTGCCGCCGACGGTCAGACTGCCAAGGGCTGCTGGTTGTGCCCTGGGCATGAGACCCTCCCCGGATTCGGCGGGCCTCCGCCCGAGCCGGGCGAAGACGGAAAGCCACAGCCTCCCGGCCCCATGGGCGGTTCCATGGAGCCGGATTTTGAAAACTCCATATGCGAATGGGCCTGGAGCAAATATGCCGTGGATTTCATCAAAGACGCCAACGGCGAATGGAAAATCTGGCACATGGAGCTGTTCCCCCTGTTCAAGGCAGAGTGGGACGAACCCTGGACAGCGCATGAACAGCCGGACTATGAGCGCTTCCGGCAGATGGGCATGGATATGACCGGCGCCATGTGCTATGTATGGGGAAAAGATGTCGTCTACCCCCGGGACCAGCCGGATCCGCCCCGGCCTTATACCACGTTCAGCGATGTGCAGTCCTGCTGTGAAAGGGGAGAAAAATAAATGGCTATTCCGGAACTGAATTTGATTGAGCTCAACCGTGCCCTGGACGAATTGGAGGCCGCCCAGGCCTGCCGCAACCTGATTGGGTGCTTTTCTTACTACCAGTCTGCGTTCCGAAACCGGGAACTGCTGGCCCTCTGGTCAAACAGAGAGGACGTCGCTCTGCACTGCTGCGCAGGCTCCTTTATCGGTCAAACGGCGCTGCGTCAATATTTTCTGGGGCTTCAGGGAGACCGGGATGATCCCGGCGTTGCAGCGCAAATCCAGGGTGTCCTGCTTCTCCACGAGCTGGACACGGAGGTGCTGGAAGTTGCCATGGACGCTGGCACAGCCCACGGTGTCTGGTTTTCCCCCGGAAACGAAACCCGCCTGGCAGACGCCTCCGGAAATGAGCGCCCTGACACCTCCAGGGGGACAGCGGAGCTGGAGGCCCGGTGCTACTGGACATGGGACAAAGTAGAGGCAGACTTTATTCTCGAAGATGGCATCTGGAAAATCTGGCATATTACTATCAGCCCTATTTTTAAAACCCGTTTTGAAGTTCCCTGGACCCAGTCTCCCATAGAGGCACCCGCAGATTTTTGGCGCTGGAGCCCCGACGCCATTTTCCCTGCCCAGCAAGTTTGAAAGGAGGAAGCCTACATGCCGGAACAGGTAGTGATTGATTTCGACGTCTTGGGCGAAAAGGTGGGCACCGCTTTTGAGGAAAAAAAACCGGATCAACCCTTTGCAAAACGGCTCTGGCGCAAAGAGGATTGGCAGAAGGTGTTGCCAATCCTACAGCCCCTGGCAGAAAGCCGTACTCCAGTTAAATTCATTGGACACCCCTCCCGCTGGATGATATGCAGTGTCTATTATCTTCTTCGAAATAACGAATTGACAGCGCATCTCTTCCACTCGGAAAAGGATATTTCTGCTGCTCCCTTTACTGTCGGAACGCCAGCGGAGGGGCAAATGTTGGCTTTTCATACCCAGGCAGTAGAGCGCGGTATCTATCTCCACGCCTTTGCTCCGGAGGGCTGTACACCCTTTGATGTTTTTGCCCTGGACACTGTTATCGCCCCTGCCCTCCCAAGAACAACTTTCCTTTATATCGAATGTGACTTTCCTCTTTTGATAAACGGTATTTTAACCCGCACCTATGCAGATGCCGCTGAACGCTTCTATACGTTACAGGATGGCTCTTGGTACTGCGCTGTCAGTCCCGATTCCAACGAAGTAGGGGACATCGTCCCCGCCCCCTTTTGACAGTTGTTCCACCGAACCCAAAAAGGAAAGGAGCAAAAAATGAAAAGGATTTTTTCCGCTGCACTTACGCTGATACTGGTTTTTGCCCTGTTTGCCGGTTGCAACGGGCAGGAAAACACCGGGACCCAAGTCCCGGAGGCGACCTCTGCTCCATCTGCTCCCGCAGAGACAGCGGTGCCTACTGACACTGAGCCCCCAGACGATCCGGAGAGTATGTACCCCATTACGGATGATGAAGTAGAGCTCACACTCTGGCATCACTTCTCGCCTTCGCTCGCCTCTGCCGGTGTAATGGAATCCTACAGCGAGCACCCTGTATTCCAGGCCGCAGAGGAGGCCACCGGCGTACACATTGAGTTTATCGAATGCCATATCTCCGCCCGGGCCGATCAGTTCGCCGTTATGATTGCCACCGGAGAGTATCCGGATATGTTCCGGTGCTTTTCAACACTCTATGGCAGCATCACCAAGGGCGTAGAGGACGAAATTATCCTCCCCCTAGATGATTATGTGGAAATATATGCCCCAGATTATCTCGCCGTAGCCGCCACCAGCGAGAGCTGGCAGAAAGCCATATACGAGGATGACGGGCACATCTCCCAATTCAAGAGTTTTGTAACTGAGGGCGGCAATGACCAAACCAACGGCCTTATGATGCGTGCCGATTGGCTGGAGGAGCTGGAGCTGGAAATCCCTGTCACATATGAAGAGTATCACGATGTCCTCACCATCTTTAAAACCGAGTACGACATTTCTGACCCCGTTATGCTGATCAAGAATTCCACTATGGCCGGGTTTGCGCAGGGGCTTGGCACCTGGGCATATATGACTAGCTCTAGCGGTGCTACTGCCAGCCAGTCCTATTTCTTTCAGGTAGATGGGCAAATCGTCTCCACGCTGACCTCCCCGGAATATCTGGAATACGTTACATTGGTCCATCAGTATTACGAAGAGGGCCTTGTCAGTCCCGACTGGATGACCAATGAGGAGGACACCACCTCTGAAAGCTATAATGCCCTCATTACCACCGGACAGTGCGGTATGTGGTCTCACAATGCTTCTTTTGTAGACTCCCTCTATGAGCAGGCCGCGCAGGAGGGCTTTGAAATTGTCCCTGTAGTTGGGCCGGTGCGGTCAGAGGGGGACTCTAACCTGTTTACCGCTTACTCCGAACCCATGTCCAGCAATGCACTAAGCATTTCCACCCAATGCGAAACACCCGAGATTGCTGTCGCCTGGTGCAATTTCTGGTTTACAGAGCTGGGCTCCTCCCTGGTAGACTACGGCGTGGAAGGGCTCTCCTGGGAATGGGGAGACGATGGGCAAAAGCATTTTACAGAGCTGGTCACAAACAACCCGGATATGACGCTCACCGTCGCCATGAACTATTATGCCCTTGGCGTGGAGTGGACCGGGGTACGCTCCTCGGATTACATCCGGATGCGGGATACCTACAGCGATATTACTCGTACTTGTATTGATACCTGGACAGCCTGGCGGGATGACACAAACACCCGCTCACTGCCAACTCTCTCCCTGACCTCCGAGGAATCAGAGGAATTCAATTCCCTGTATGCAGACATTTCAACCTATGCGGATGAAAGCATCGCCAAGTTTATTACCGGGGATCTCTCCCTATCCCAATGGGACACCTTTGTTGAAACGCTCCAGGAAATGGGCATCGAGCAGTGTGTGGCAATCTACCAGGCCGCTCTGGACCGCTATAACGCAAAATAATATTAAATCGCCGGGAGGGCACTTCCGCCTTCCCGAACCAAAAGGAGTGAACACAATATGACCATGCAACCGTCCACGACAGATGTGCTCACCACCCGGTTTGAAGACCAGCGCACCGTAAAAAACCTGATGGGCAAATACGTTGTCAGTTGTCTTCTGAAGCAGGAGTTGGATGCCTTTGAAAGTTTCTGGAGCCACCGCCCTGATATCTGTCTCAGCTTCAACAACGGCAGTTACAACGGTTTTGAGGCCGTTGCCGGCTATTACCGGGCTCTCCGGGAGATAACTCAGGACAAAGCCGCTTTGCTGCAGCGCCTGTTTCCGGACCAGTTAGCTGGAAAATCGCCGGGGGAGCTCTACGGAATCGGTCCCTTTGAAATCAAACCCCTCGTGAATGCCATTGTTGAGGTGGCCACTGACGGCCAAAGTGCAAAAGGCGCTTGGTGCTGCCAGGGCGCCAGTACCGACCTATATACCGTCGGCCCCCTAGCGCATTGGACATGGGGATATTTCTGCGGAGATTTTCTGCGTGAGGAATCCGGCTGGAAAATCTGGCATTTACTATATGTAGAAGACATTCACCATCCCTGCGGGGAGGACTGGACGCAGCCGCCCCGTGACCGCAGTCCCAGGACTGGCTTTGAGGCTGCTGCGGGCTTCACACCACCTCCGCCCAATGTGCCCGGCCCCTGGCGGCAGCTTTACAGCCCTGAGCGCCCCTTTACGCCGGCCCCCCGTTTCCCTGAGCCATACGACACTTTTTCCGAAACCTTCACCTATGGATTAACACAAAAGGGGGAAATACAATGGTACCCATTCTGAAACGAACCAGACATCCCATCTCAGATCTCCCTGACGAGGCTTTGATACACCGGGTCTGGGATGTGGAGGAAATCAAAAAAGTCATGGCCCGGCGGACATTCTACCAGGCCAACGAAGCGCGGGAGGCAGAGCTCAGCAGGCTCTGGGTCTCCTTACCGGAAAACCAGGCCACGGCTTCCATTGGCAGCAACTGGGGCTATTATGTTGGCATGGGGGAAATCCGAAAATATTATATTCAGCAGCGCCAGGCCGCTCTGGAACAGGACCTGGCCGCCTGGCAGGACGCCAGTCCGGAGTTGCACCTACGCCAGGAGGATTTGGGCTTTGGGCGCGCGCAAATGCACCCAGTCTCCACACATCTGATTGAAGAGGCAGAGGACGGAAAAACGGCCCAGGGACTTTTCTATTCCGTAGGCTATGAGGCAGTAGGCCGACCGAACGGCAAAAGCGAGGCACTCTGGTACTGCGAATGTGTAGCTGTAGATTTCATCCGGGAGCCGTCGGGCTGGAAAATCTGGCATCTCGTAATTACTAACGATTTTGTTGTGGCTCCGGGCAGCGTTTACAGCAGCCAGCCCTTGCTCTTCCCTCCCGGTGAGCATCCCTGTCAAAAGGAGTTTGGTGTCCCCACAGTTCCCATGCGGGTACATGACACCCAGTTCCACTGGGCGGATGGATACCCCTTCCTCCCTGAGCCCTATACTACATACCGGCCCGAGCGTGGCTACGGTCCGCAGGGACATCCGGACTACGATGCGAAAGGGGGAGAAGGGCAATGAGCGAGAAGAACTCCCTGCACCAGCGTGTACGCAACTGTGCCGCCAGTCAGGCCGTAGAAAATGTAAAGGCCCGGCACAGCTATCTCCATGCGAAAGCCTTCGGCACAGAGGAGTGGGGCGAGCTGTGGAGCCGGCGCGAAGACGTCTCCTGGGCCCATTCTTTCGGCCGCATGCGGGGCTTTGAGGAGGTATGGTTCAACTCTGTCACCCTCTATGATGCACAAGCATATGAGAGCTATTTGCAGCTGTATCTGTTGTTCCCGGAAATCGGCGGCTATGATCCCCGGCCCCTGATGGAGTGCGCCATGCACATGCTGGCCACAGATATCATTGAGGTGGCCAGAGACGGGCAAAGCGCCAGAAGTTACTACCTCACGCCGGGTTATATGTTCTGCAATTTGAATCCGGACAAAAAGAAGAGCAGCTGCTACCTCTGGGAACGCTACGGCGCGGACTTCGTCCTGGAGGACGGGGAGTGGCTGTATCTCCACGAACAGGTCTGTCCGGACATTATGGGTGATTTTGATAGCACCAACTGGGGGGAGGACGCTTATAACATGCTGGTCAGCCCTCCGGAGCATCTTCCACCCCCGCCCGGTGCCGGCGGTGCCAAGTCCCATCTCAGAGTCACGGACCCCGGGCCTCTGCATCAGCGCTATGGCCTGCTCCAGCCACCGCAGGATACCGTCCCATGGCCGGAGCCCTATGAAACCCTGGATGACAACAACAGCTATACAGTGCCGGTACTTTCTCTAAAAGGGCGTTGACACTAAAATCTATCTGCCTTATACTGGGACCACACCTTCTGATGATACACGCTACCGCAGAGAAAAAGGGGGTTCCCGTGGATTTATTGCAGCTTAAATATTTTATTGAAGTCGCAGAATGTGAAAACGTCACCATTGCGGCAAATCGTCTCTACATTTCCCAATCATCCCTTAGCCGGACCATCGCCAATCTGGAGAAAAGCATCGGCGTGCAGCTTTTCACCCGTACTGGAAACAAAATTTCCCTGAATGACGCGGGAAAAATCTTTCTGGAAACTGCCTATCAGGCATGTGCACTCATCAATAACGGCATCAACCTCAGCCGCAGTATGGCCTCGGGAGAGTCCCTGGTCAGCTTCTCAGTCCCCTCCAGTGGGCTGCTTTCTCCATTTTTGGAAATTTACTTGGCGGAAAATCCTGATGTGCGGGCCACCCGCTGTATTCAAAGCCACGGCCAGATGATTGAGAGCCTGCTGAAAAAAGAAATTGATTTCGCCCTCTGTTACGAGCCTGTGACCTCCGAGCTAATTGCCTGGGAGCCCTTCTGGGCGGAGGAGCCGTATTCCGCCATGGTGTCAACGGAAAATCCCCTGTCCAAACAGACTTCTATCTCACTGAGCCAGTTGGTGGAAGAACGGCTAATTTTCGGAGAATATGTATATGGCAGCCGTTTGGACACTTTTTTCCTCAATGATGCCTTTTTCAAAGCCACCGGCCGACTTCCCCACATTCTCCTCAATGGCGGCGACATCCCCCTGGCTGTAACATTGGTGGAACGAAACCTGGCTGTATTCATTTATCCCTTCACATCTTCGCTGAATACGGCCGTATTCAATCCGGCAAACCAAGCGCAGCGACATGTAATTTTGCCAATCCGCGATGATTTTATCCAAAAGGAGCTGGGCATCGCCCAGTTAAAAGGCCGCACCCTCTCCAAATCTGCCGGCAAACTGCTCTCCGCCATTAAAAAGCATTTTGTTAGCCGGGAAAATGAAAGACTGGCCAAGTCCTTTACCGGTGAGCTTAAAACAATTCAACCGGGTTAACAACGCAAATCCAAAAAATGACCCCCAAAGCGATACGCTTTGGGGGTCATTTTCTTTTCACACCGCTTCCTTCTGTGAGGTGCTGCTTTGGCTTACAGCAGCGGCATCAATTTTTCCTTCTGTCAAGATATACGTTACTACGCTGGCCGCGCTCACCACTGCGCCAGCCACGGTGTTGATGATTCCCTCGTCCAGTCCAAAAATCAGCGCCAGGCCCGTAATGACGCCCACCACGGCGGCCCAGAGCTTTCGGCTTTTCAGCCGTTGGGTCA
>CAZRNK010000016.1:0-16240 GCA_964601435.1 uncultured Oscillospiraceae bacterium
TTCCAGAAGGGCAAAGAAAGCCGACAGAGGCGCTGTCAGCGTGTCGAACACCGGGCCCACGCTCTGGTTTGCCGCCGCCCACACCGGGTGGGTTCCGTCCATGGGGTCCACATCCAGCCACTCCAGCAGCAGCTCCCAGTTGGACAGGCTCACCTCCTGAATCACCACCTGGTCTCCCGGCAGCATTTCTGATGCATCAAACTGCCCAATAAAATCCGCCGTCTGGGCAAATTCCGCCCCGGTAAAAGCCAGGATAAAGCAAACCGCCACTACTGCGGCCCAATTGCGCAGGAAATGCCGCTTGCCCTCCCGCTTCAGTGCTTTTCTCTCCCACATAAACAATTCCTCTCTCTTTTCAACTTTCAGGGCGGGAAATCACGTCTCTCCCGCCCTGAAGTTTTTTATTCTGCTGTTTTCGCCGCTTGGCCGGTGCTGGTTGAAATTTTAATCACGTTCTCTGCATACCAGTCCATATTCTGAATCTCCATCAGCGTCGGCGTGTGATACTCCTCAATGCGGAGGGTACCGGCCTGGTCAAATACCGGGCCATAAAAGGGGTGCACCCGGCCGCTGGCCACCACGCCCCGGAAAATTTCCAGCAGGCGCATGGCATTGTGCCCCATAAAGGCGTCCACGCCATAGACATCTACCAGGCCCGTATTCAGCCCCCAGCCGAAGTGAATGTCCTCCCCCTCGCCGGACTGCGCCGGAGAGAGCTCCCCGTTGAAAATAGAGGAGATAATCCAATCATAAAACACAAACCAGTCACAGGCGGCGGCGCCAATACACTCATCGGGGAAACCATACTCCGGATGCAGAACATAAAGCTGACCAAAAATCCCCGGGAAGGCTTTTCTGGAAACCGGGTTTGTGAACGACTGCATCACAAAAGCCACATCCGCCCCAAAGCGGGTAAACTCCAGGCAGGCATGGTTCTGTTCCCGGTAGTCGTCCGGCTCCTGAAGCAGGTAATTCATCACCTTCACCCGGGGATTGACCACCTGGGCCCCCAGGGCAAACGCATTGACATCATATGTGCTGTCGTTTCGGAAGAGCTTGCTGCTCATAAACCCCAGCTTATCTTTCCGTGTCATGGCCCCCGCTACAACGCCGCAGAGGTACGTCACGTCCTGCGTCTTGGGAAAATAGGTATTCAGGTTCTTCCGCTCCTGAGCCCGGTCGCAGTTAAAGACAGCCGTATCCGGATTTTCCAGCGCAACGCGCATGGAGACATTGGACATAGACGGGTTTGTGGTAAAAAGAACATCCGGCTTCTGCTCCATGGCCGCATTGAGCATCCGGTAGCAGGTCCCCGGCTCCTCGGGTACATCATAGATGCGCGTAATCTGGAGTTTCTCTCTATACTTATACTCCAAGCGGCGGATTCCCGCCTCGTGCTGACGGGTCCAGGGGTTGTTCTCCGGCCGCCCGGAAAAGGCGAAGACCGCCCGCACCTGTTTTGGCCGGCGGGTAAACACACTCCAGCCGCCACTCTTCTCCGGTGTCTTTTCCTCCACAGTGGTCTGCTCCCCCTGGACAGCCGCAATCTGGAACTGGGCCGTGGCAGTCCGGATGTTCCGGGCGATGGTGTCCAAGTCCTGGCCATAGGGATAGCCGAACAGCCGAATATATTCCAGCAGGGCGTCCCCGGTGGTGAGGTTCAGGCCGTGGGGGCCGACGCGCTTATAGGCGGTCCGGAAGGTCTTATGGGTCTGGCGGATAAGCTCTGCTGTCCCCAGTTTCCCTGCCTCCGGAAAGTTTTTCATAAACGTCTCCGTCAGACGGACCAGGTAGGTAAACCCGCCCCTGCGGGTAAACCACAGGTTATCAAAAACTGCCCGGCGGTCAAAGTCCAGGAATTCATAGTAGATGGAAATATCCAGGTTGCTCTCGTCCCGCTGGGGGATGACCCTGGTCACCATGGCGTCCACAGAGGGAGAGCCGCAGTATTTTAAAACGCTGACCCGCTTGTTGCCCTCCTGGACATAATAGCGGTTGATATATTCATACACCTTGATGGGCTCCCGGATGCCCTCCTGGATATGGCTGGCGTAAAGGTTCATCCACTTGACGCCGAACTCCGAATCGCTCTCCAACAGGGGCATAAAGTTCCCGGCGAAGGCGTTGGAGCGCCCCTCCGTCCGGGTACCTACCACCTTTTTTAAAGGGATTTCATGGAGGCCCAGGCTGATTTCGCCCATAATCTCCACGCCCTGGAGCCTGTCGTCCAAAACCGGTAAATAGCCGTGATATTCTCTGGCAGCGTTGTCTGACACAAACTTCCGCCCCAGTTTCCGCGCCGCTGTATAGGCGGCCTGTGCTGTATCAGCCATACAAAGTCCCTCCTTCTCTCGTTCCTGACATCCCACAATATCGTAAGTATAGCCAGTTTATCACAAAACCCTGCGGCGGACAAGGGAAAAAGCGCCCGACGGGCGCTTTTCCCTCTATTCTTTATTGATACAAATCCCAGAATTCTTCCAGGCATAGGCCGTTTTCCATGATATATGCCGCCGCTGTCTGCCCCACATACCGAAAGTGCCAGGGCTCAAACATAATCCCCGTAATCTCCTGCTTGTCCTCCGGGTAGCGGAGGATGAAGCCGTATTCGCTGCAGTGGGCATACAGCCACTGGGACAGGGCCGTGTCCGCCAAAGATTCATTCATATATTCATAATATTGGTCAACAATGTCCACACACAGCCCCAGCTGATGCTCGCTGGAGCCAGGGATGGCCACAATCCGCGCCGCCTCCTCCTCGCTGCCATACTGGGCCACCTTCCGCTCAAACAGATATTGCTGGGTGGCATAGGAGCGGTAAGAGGAGGAGAGCACTACCGTCAGCCCCTCTGCCCGGGCCGCTGCAATCATGGCCTCCAGAGCCTCCACTGCTCGGACATCAAACTGTTGGGAGCCCTCCAGCGTAGCCAGCTCCGGGACATAGTCGGCGCTTAACAGATGCTCTGTATTCACCAGCGTATACTCCCAGGAGCTCAAATCTATCTCCGGCGGTGCAGGCAGCGCGTCCGGCGTATCTGTCACCACTGCGGGCGGCACTGTGGCTGGAATTTCCGCTGCTGGCAGCGGGGCCGTCTCCATAGCCGGCGCCGGCTGCATGGCCTGCGGCGATGCGCTCTCCCCTGCTCCGGCATCTCCCGTCCGCGCGAGGCCTACCTGCGCCCAGACCAGGGCCCCATAGCCCAGGAGCAGCGCTGCGAGCACCAGCGCGCCCAGAATTGTCCGTCCCTTTCCCATACCTTCTTACCCCTGCGCCCTGCCTTTTTTCGCGGGCGCTCCATTTCTCTTTTTGGCTCGAGTATAACATACGCTGCCCGCTCCCGCAAGACCGAGACCTATATCCGCTCGCTGCTGCCGCAAAAGGAATCATTGTCAAAAAAAGAACTTTTCGAGTAAATTGACATTCTTGAACCCCCCTGTTATAGTATGGGAGATGAAAAGAAATAAAGCGGAAGGAGCCGAACTCATGCCCTATCAAATTGACCAGCCCAATTGTTCCTGCTGCCACCAATGTAAGGTGAACTGCCCTGTGGGAGCCATCCATTTCAAGGGGGCAAAATATTGGATTGATGCAGAGAAATGCATCGACTGCGGCAAGTGCGCCCGCATCTGCCACAACAGCGTCATCACCAAGGTCGGCGAGGCCGCCCCTACACCGGAGGCCCATCCGGGCCGGCATCTGGATTGCGACCTGGTTGTCCTGGGCGCCGGAGGCAGCGGCCTGATTGCCGCCGTACGCTTCGTCATGGCCACCGGCAGGAAAGCCATCGTTTTGGAAAAGGCCAAAAAGACCGGCGGCAACACCTGGTATGCCCACGGCTGGCGCACCATGTACAGCCGGATGATGCAGGAAAAAGGGATGGAGGACACCCGGGAGCAGACCATTCGGGAGTTCCTGACCCGGACCCTCTGGCGGGAGGACCCCCAGCTGGTCCGCAACGTATATGAAAGCAACGCCCGTTTCACCGACTGGCTCACCGACGATTTGGGCTATGCCGGCGATGCCGTCCTCGCCCCCTCCCACTGGGGCGGGCTGTCCCTGGAGTTTGTCAATCGGGAACTCAACGCTTTCAAGCGTCCGGATACCTCCATCGGCCCCGGCGAGCAGGGCTCCTACATCGTCCTTCGGATGCTGGAGCAGTGCGAAAAGCTGGGCATCCCCGTCCTGACAGAGCACGAGGCCAAGCACATCCTCCTCGACAGTGAGGGGAAAGTCTGCGGCGTGGAGGCCCAGGACCCCGGCGGGAAAACCATCGTCCACTGCAGCGCCTGCGTCCTGGCCACAGGCTGCTTCTCCCGGAACGAGGAGCTGGTGCGCCGGGCCGACCCGGACATCTTCCTCCCCGGCGAGCCCATCCACTATTTCTCCGTCCCCACCTGCACCGGCGACGGCATCCGCATGGCAGAGGAAGTCGGGGCAGATATAGATTATGTAAACCTGCGGGCGGCCAACTTCGGTCCGGCCCACCACCCCTTCGGCTTTGCCAGCGTGTGCATCTCCCGGCAGCCTGAAGTTGTATTCTTCAACTTAGACGGCTGCCGCTGGGCCGGCGAGGAGGAGAGCACCATGGCCCTGCGGCATCTGTTCCTGAAGCAGCCGGGCCTTGTCAACTACGCCGTGGCGGACAGCGCCATTGTGGAGACGTGTATCCAGCACCTCATCGACTCCGGCCGGGACGGCGAAGCCGGAGCCGCCATCTTCCGCAATTACAAAAACGAGCTGGAAGAGGAGTCGAAGCTGGATACCCCCACCAAAAAGGCGGACACGCTGGAAGAGCTGGCCCAGTTGATGGGCGTGCCGGTGGATACCTTCCTAGCGGAAGTGGCCCATTACAATGAAATGTGCCATGCCGGCCACGACACCGACTTTTTCAAGTCCCCCCAGTACCTCATGCCCCTGGAGAATCCCCCTATTATGCTTTCTACGGCAAGCGTTTTCAGGAAAATGCCATGGGCGGCGCGAAAATCGACGCCCAGACCCGTGTCTTGGACAAGTCCGGCAAGGCCATCCCCGGCCTGTACGCCTGCGGCGACAATACCCGGGGCATCCAGCTCTCCGGCGACGTGGGCTTTGACGTCGTAGAGTCCTATGTCAGCGCCCTCACCTGGGCCGTCACCAGCGGCTTTATGGCTGGGGAGGCCGTCAGTGCAGATTTCGGTGCCTGACGATGGCCTTATGATTTGATTTGGAAAGGAGCTTGTCCATGTCGCTGGAAATCCGGGCAGATATTCCCGCCTACATGCGGGACCTCCGCACCTGGCTGGAGGACACAAAAGATGTCCCGCTGGAAGAGATGGACAGCTTCTTCTCCGCCCGAATCAATGTCTACGAAGCCCACATGTCCCCCTGGGCCGCCGCCTATGCGCACATGGCGGCGCTGCTCCCGCCGGGCATTGCGGCCCTGCTGGATTTAGGCTGCGGCACCGGCCTGGAGCTGGAGCCAGTCTTCCGCCGGTTTCCGGATTTAGCTGTCACGGGCATCGACCTCTCCCAGGCAATGCTGGAGAAGCTGCGGGAAAAGTTCCCGTCAAAGCACCTCACCCTACGGTGCGGGGATTACTTCACCGCGGACCTGGGCAATCAGTGCTTCGATGCCGTTATCTCCTTTGAAAGCCTGCACCATTTTTCGGCCCAGGCAAAAACGGCCCTGCTGCGCAAAGTCTATGCGGCGCTCAGGCCCGGCGGGGTATTCCTGGAGGCGGACTATATCGCCTGCTGCCAGGAGGAGGAAACACTCCTGACCGATGCCTGCGCCCGGAAACGAGCGGCTGCGGGCATTTCTCCGGAGGTTTTTGTCCATTTCGATACACCCCTTACCCTTGAGCATGAGTGCGCCTGTCTGCTGGCCGCCGGTTTTCCCGCAGTGGAGACGCCTGCGTCTATCGCCGGCGCCACCTTCCTCCTGGCCAAAAAGCCAGCGGCAACATAGCAGAAAAATCATTTTGCAGCCCTTTGTGACGCCGGCTGCACGCCGGTACACAAGGGGCTGTACTTCCAGCCAGACCGCTCCCGATTTTGCCCCTGTCCATGAAAGGAGGCTGTTATGGACAGCGAAAAAGACTATGCTGCGCTTTCAGCAGAAAACAAAGCGCTGAAAAAGGAGTTAGCCAAGCTGCGGCAAACCCTGAACGTCTACCAGGGAATCAGCCGCAACACCCTGTATACCCGCCTTCTGGACGGCGTGGCCGCGCCCGAGGAAGAGCTAGCTGTCGAGTGCCGGGAGGCCGGACTTACCTTTATTGGGAACTCCTTTGGTGTTGTAATATTTGGAATTGCAGATGGCAAAAACCTGTTTTTTGAGCAAAAGCCGCCGCAGCCGCGGCCTCGGGAACAGGTGCGCTCCACCATCTACTTCATTGTAAAAAATATTGCAGAGGAGATGGCCGGGCCCGATTGGCGCGGGTACATCACCTATGAAACTGAGATTCAATCCTGCATCGTCAATCTCCCGGACCCGGCGTCGGAGCAGGCGGCAAAAGAGGCCCAGGAGGCCCTGTGCGCATATGCCCAGTCCGTCCTGACGGCTGTGGAACAGAACTTCGGCGTCCGGCTGTGGGCCACTGTAGGCCGGATTCACAGCGGGTTTTCCGGGCTCACACGCTCCTACCAGGAGGCCCAGCGGGTTCTGGAGTACAAAAAGATGATGGAAATTGCAACGCCTGTCCTGAGCTTTGAAAAGCTGAGCCATCAAAACATGGAAAAGCCGGAAAACCTCTATTCCATGGAGCAGGAATTTCGCATCCGCAACTGCATCCGCCAGGGGGACTACCGAAAGGCCAAGGAACATCTGCACGAGACCTTCTCTGCCTACTTTCTGAACTATGTCCCCTCGGTGGAGTTCCTCCGCTGCCGTTTCTGGGGCTTCCTCAGTAATATGATTTCCCTGATTGACGAGTTTGAAGAGGCCCATGACGACGGCTTTATGGAAGAGCTCGACCCCGTTACACGCATTATCAATGCCAAAACCATCGGGGAAATCCGCACCCAGACGGACTATATTTTCGATAGGTTTATCGCGCGCATTGAAGCGCGGCGCCGGGGAGCGCCGCCACTTTGGCTCTCTGGCATTGCGGAATATCTCCAGAAAAATTTCCCCGACCCCAATATCAACGTCACCACTGTATCCGACCACTTTCAGGTAAACCCGGCCTATGCCGCGCAGCTCTTCAAGCAGGTCTACGGGGAACGGATGCTGGACTATCTCCATCATCTCCGTCTGGAAAAAGCCAAAGCGCTTCTGCAGCAGGGCGCCTCCCTGAAGGAGACCGCAGCTGCCGTAGGCTATATTTCTGCCAAGAGCATGGCCCGGGCATTTAAAAAATATGAGGGAACCACGCCGGGCTATTTCCAGCCGAAAACTTCAACGTAAATGGTTTCCATAGTCAACAATTGAAAAGGAAGCAGCCATTCGTATGGCCGCTTCCTTTTTTATTGCCTTTTCGTAAGGGGAAAACTGAAAAATTGAACCCAAATCCGAAAAAAAGGACGGCAGACAGCAGACAGAAAAACCGCTAAACTAAAAGGGAATACAAAAAGTTTTTATCGCATTGATAAAATGGAGGAAGTGCAATGGAGCAGAATTTGTCGCTTTTACAACTGGCAGCAGAGCAGGCCCAGAAGTTATGGGACATCCATGAAATCCAGAACCTGATGAGCCGCTCTACGTATCTGTACACAGCCGGCATGTACGAAGAGATGTGTGCGCTGTTTGCCCCGAACACGCCGGATATCTCCGCCCAAATCTCCGGCGGCGAGCGGTGCGAGGGGAAAGAAGGCGTGCACAAAATGATGGTGGACTACTGGCAGACCATGTTCGCCGGGCACACCGCCAGCATGAAAAAGATCTACCCCCAGGATGAAAATCCAACAGGGCGCAACGGGCTTCTGGACTTGCAGGCGCTCTCCTCCCCTGTGATTGAAGTGGCCGGAGACGGGCAGACAGCCAAGGGACTCTGGCTCGCCCCCTCGCTGGCCACAGAGTGCCACCCCGGGGACAGCCGGCCCGGCGCACACTGGGTCTGGCTGAAATTTGCAGTGGATTTTATCAAGGAAGACGGCAAGTGGTATTTCTGGCACTACCGCATTCTCCCCAGCTTCAATACTAGCTTTGAAAAGAGCTGGGTAGACAGCTCCCTGGCGCACGAAGAGATGGACCGGGCTGCCGGCCGGCCGGAAAAGGACCACCTCCATATCGGGCCGGAGGAATTCCGGGCTTACAGCGTCCATGAGCCGCCCCGGTACTTCCCCAAGCCCCCGGAGCCCTATACTACATTTTCGGAAACTTTCCGTTACTAAGAGGTGATTTTGCATGATGGAAAAAATCAAGCAGGAAAAGGACTATATCGTACACTTTATCCAATCCCCCTCCAACAACGGCGCCCCCTTTGTCCCCCAGCCTTTTACGGAATATCTCCCGAAGGGATATGTCTTTGACGAAGGTCGCCGGAGCCTCCCCTGCGCCATCATTCACAAGCATGATTATGCAATTCCCCTGCGGGACGGCGTCCGGCTCTATGCGGAGCTCTATCTGCCGGATACAACAGAAAAGGTCCCTGCGATTCTCTGCTGGACCCCCTTCGGCAAGGGTCCGAACCACGGCCGCTCCATGGACGGAAACGCCGGCGTCGGCATGCCGCCGGAGGGATACATCTCCGGCCTGGAGACCTTTGAGGGGGTCGACCCCGCCTGGTGGTGCGACCACGGATATGCCGTTTTGAATGTAGACGTCCGGGGCGCCTACGCCTCCGAAGGCGATGCAGAGTTCTTCGGAAACGGCCAGGACTCCGACGACGCCTATGATGCCATTGAGTTTGTCGCCGCGCAGGACTGGTGTTCCGGCCGCGTCACCATGGCGGGCAACTCCTGGCTGGCGATTGCCCAGTGGTACATTGCCGCAAAAAAGCCGCCCCACCTCACCTGCATCGCCCCCTGGGAGGGCCACGGGGATATGTATCGGGACGAATATGTCCGGGGCGGCATCCCCAACATTGAGTGGACACGGGAGTATTTCTGCCCCGGCAACACCTATCAGGAAAATATCCGGGCCATGATTCGGGAATATCCCACCTATAACGCATACTGGGCCACCAAATCTGCCCCCTACGAGGAGGTCACGCTCCCCACCTATGCCATTGCCAGCTTCACCAACTGGTGCCATCCCAACGGCACGTTTGAGGCCTTTCGCCGCCTGGGTTCAAAGAAAAAGTGGCTCCGCGTCCACAACAAGCAGGAGTGGGCCGAGCTGTATAACTACGAAAATTCTGAGGACCTGCTGAAATTCTTCGATTTCTACATGAAGGACATTCAAAACGGCTGGGAGGATACGCCCACCATCCGCCTCTCGATTCTGGATCCCGGCGGAACGGATATCCAGAACCGGCCTGAGCAGGAGTGGCCCCTGGCCCGGCAGACGTTCAAGCGGCTGTATCTCAACGCGGCCAACGGGGCGCTGGAAGAGCAGCTTCCCGCTGCACATACGCTGGTCTCCTATAACTGCGACGAGGACGTCCCCCACAAGAGCACCCGTCAGGAGGAATACGACACCATGGCCGGCGTCTCCATGGCCCGGTTTACCTATCAGTTTGCAGAAGATACGGAAGTGACCGGCTATATCCATCTCCACGCCTGGGTGGAGGTGAAAAATCATGACGACATGGATTTGTTCTGCCGCGTTTTGAATCTGGACGCCCAGGACAACATTCTCTTCCACTACTGCTACTGGTCTGAGTATTCCGGCCCGGACAACCGTCTGCGGGTCTCCCTTCGCGCCCTAGATCCGGACAAATCCACTGAGCACGAGCCGGTACAGAGCTTTGCAAAATCCGAGAAGCTCTCACCGGGAGAAATTGTCCCCATTGATTTGAAATTCTGGCCTACATCCCAGATTTTCCACAAGGGAGAAAAGCTCCAGCTCATCATTGCCGGCTGGGATTTCCTGGGCTGGCCTCCCATGAGCCACCGGGATGAGGACCGCATCCGCATCTACAACAAGGGCGACCATATCATCCATACCGGGGATATTTATGATTCCTACCTGGAAATCCCCGTCATCCCGGCCCAGGAGGGATAAGCCATGAAAATACAGGATATTGAGGTGCTGTTTGCCGACGCCCCTCCTGTGGAAGACCCCAAAGCGCTTTACGACGGCTTCTGCCAGGAGACCCGTGTCCTGCCCGCCGGCTATGTCCATGAGCCCGGCCGGATTGCCTTTCCCTGTGATACCGTGTATCAGCGGGACGTCCCCATCCGGCTCCGGGACGGCGTAACCATCTATGCGGACATTTTCCGCCCGGTCTCCCAGGAGAAGCTGCCTGTTATCCTCTCCTGGGGCTGCAGCGGCAAACGGGGCCACAACGATATTTTCGGACCGGATGAAGTCCAGGCCGGCGTTTCCCGCCGCTCTTTCTCCGGCCTCCAGGCCTGGGCCGGGGCCGACCCCGCGCACTGGGTGGGATATGGCTATGCCGTTGTCACGCCGGATCCGAGAGGAACATATATGTCCGAGGGGGACATCCTCTATTTCGGCTCCGGAGACGCCCGGGACTGCTATGACTGCATTGAGTGGATTGCTGCCCGGGACTGGTGCTCCGGGAAAATCGGTATGTGCGGCAGCGCCTGGTACGGCATGACCCAGTGGAATGTCGCAGCTACCCAACCGCCCCACCTCACCTGCATTGCTCCCTGGTGCGCCCACGGGGACATCTTCCGGTATGAATATGTCCGCGGCGGCATCCCCAAGCCCAATGTGGGGCCAAAACGCACCTTCGGGCGCCGGATTGAAGACATCGGCTCCATGGCCCAGCTCTATCCCCTCTACAACGCCTATTGGGCAGACAAGGCAGTACAATTTGAAAACATCCATATCCCGGTTTTCGCCGCTGTCGCCATGTCCGGTTTCACCAGCGACGGGCACATGGCCGGCACCTTCGAGGGCTTCCGCCGCATTGCCTCAACAGACAAGTGGCTGCGGATGCACCCGTACATGAATTTTGCCGACCTCTACCGGCCGGAAAGCCTGGCCGAGCAGCGCGCTTTTTATGACCACTATCTGAAAGGCCTGGACAACGGCTGGACATCCACGCCGCAAATCCGCCTGTGCACCTTTGATACCGGTCACGATGACGCCCAAATCCGGGTGGAGGCCCAGTGGCCGCCAGCGGGCTTTTCCGGAAAAGCGCTCTACCTCTCTGCCGGGGAGGAGCTGTCTGACACTGCCCCTGCCCATGAGGGCAGCGTCCGTTATGCGGCACAATCCGGAGAGGCTGCCTTCTCTTATACCATGACAAAGTCCATGGAGCTTACCGGCTATTCCAGCCTCCGGCTCTATGTGGAGGCTGACGGCGCATCGGACATGGATCTCTATGTCCGTCTGGAAAAGTGCAGCGCCAATGGACAGGTACTGGATTATAAAGGCTACTTTACCGGCCCCCAGGGGCGCATCCGGGTCTCCCGCCGGAAGCTGGACGCGGAAAAATCCACCCCCTTTGAGCCCTACCAGACCATCGACACCATTGAGCCCCTTGCGCCGGGGGAAATTGCCTGCGTTGACATCCCCATTTATCCCACCAGCATGGTTTTCCACGCCGGGGAACGCCTGCGCATCACCATCAGCGGACACCTGACAGGGGGCGGGCCGCCCATGACCTCGGATGTAAACCAGGGGGACCATGTTCTCCACTTCGGCGGCAATTATCCGGCCCGGCTGCTCATTCCGGTCCGGGAAAAGGAGGAAGGCAACCATGCGATTTGACCACATTGACCTCTCTGTAGCAGATTTGGAGGAGAGCAGCCGGTTTTATTGCTCCCTTCTTGACTTTCAGGAGCTGGAGCGAAAGCCCGGACCAGATGGGCAGCTGATGCGGATTTTGCTGCAGCAGCCAGACGGCGGCATGAAGCTGGAGCTGAGTGCGGCCCAGGACGGTTCAGCGCCGCAGATTGCCCCCTGGACCCTCCATCTGGCTTTTGCCTGCTTGGATTATGCAGAAAAATTGTCGCTCCATCGAGCAGCCGGCTGCGTCAGGATGGAGCACCCCGACGGCACTTTGCACTTCATTGAGGACCCCAATGGCTATTCCCTGGAAATCCTGGCGCTGTAAGGCCGAATTCTGAGGCAACTGCTGCGCTCGTGAAATAAAAATAGGAGATGACAAAACGTGAAAAGAAATTTTGCCCTAGTCCTCGCTGTTATTTTCGCCCTTGGCCTGCTGGCCGGCTGTAACGGCACGCCGGCTGAGACAGCAGCGCCAGCTGCCGCCGCAACCGAAACGGCGTCAAGTGGCGAGCCGGAAGCCGAGGGGGAAATTTCCCTCCCAATTTGCAGCGAGCCCACTTATTACACCCACTGGACGGCTGTTGCCCCCTATGCCGCCAACCTCATTACGGATCCTGCTCAGGACCAGGCAATTTACAGCCTCCTGGCAGAGCGCACCAACATCTATTTTGAGTTCTCCACCACGCCTGCCCAGGAGGAAGCCACAAACTTTGCCATTATTGTGGCCGGCGGTGACCTGCCCGACGTTATGGACAACGCTGTCAGCTGCTATACCACCGGTGCGGACGGCGCCATTGACGATGGGGTATTGATTGACCTGACCGACCTGCTCAACGAATATGCCCCCAACTATATGGAAATTCTGAATTCTGACCCCGCCAGCCTGGTGGCCTGCACCTCTGACCAGGGCAGGATGGCCGGCATTGCCCGCTTCTACAGCGAAACTGGCATGGAAAACACCGGCCTGCTGATTCGCCAGGACTGGTTGGATGCCCTGGGGCTTGAGACGCCTCGGACCTACGAAGACTTCTACAACGTCCTCACCGCCTTCCACACGGAGTACGACGGCGCCTCCATGGCCCTGGGCAACTATGGCGGCGATAATCTGATTGGGGCTGGCTTCGGTGTCAGCACAGAATTTGGACAGGGGCAAACCGGTATGCTCTATCCTTTCTATGTTGTGGATGGCGAAGTGAAGTTCGGCTTCATTGAAGACGAGTTCCTGGATTACCTGGAGACCCTCAGCCAGTGGTACTCCGAAGGCCTGATTTATGAGGACTTCTTCACCCTGAATGGCGCCGGCATCGGCAACGACTACTCCCTGGCCACGGAAGGCATCCTGGGCATTGCCCAGGGCGGCGCCAACAACATCGTCTCCCTCCGCTCCCTGGTGGATGCGGACGATCCCATCAATATGGTTTCCCTGGCCTCTCCTGTTATGGATGAGAGCGAGACCTGTGTCCACATCGGAACAGAAGCCACGTATCTGAAGAGCACAAATATCTGGTACATCACCACGGCCTGCGAGGACCCCGTCCCCCTGATTCAGCTGGTCAATTATCTCTTCTCTGAAGAGGGCAACCACCTGACAAACTACGGCGAGGAAGACGTGGCCCACGTAGACAACTCCGACGGCACAATTACCTGGACAGAACTGGTTACAAATAACCCCGATGGCCTGGCTTTCCAAACTGCCGTCCACCTATACGCCTCCTCTGTCGGCACCAGCATTCCCCAGGTCTTTGACATCCGCTCTGTCTACTATGCTTTTGAAGATGCAGACTGGGCCAACATTGAAACTCTCCGGAATTCCTCGGACAACGCCTGGAACTACCCCACCTGGGCTGCCATGACTGCCGAGGAGACCGAGACCTTTAATGCCGTAATGAACGACATGAGCACCTATCTGCAGGAGACCATCGTCTCCTTCATCACCGGCGCGATTCCCACAAGCGAATTTGAAAGCTTCCGCAGCCAGCTCATCGACATGGGCATTGAGACGGCCCTGTCCGTAAAGCAGGCCGCCTATGACCGCTACAGCGAGAAGCTGGCAGAGGTCGAAGCCCAGGCATAGACCATAAAGCCAAACGAGAAAATCCCCGGCCCCCGACGGAGGCCGGGGATTTTCACTTTTTTTCATCCGGCTTTCATTTCATCGATAAATGCTTTGCCTTTTTACAGGAGCAGTGCTATAATACTGCCTATGAAACTACGAGTAATGCTTTCGATTGCGGCCTGTAAGCTGACCCGGCTTGCCCTCCGGCTGCTGAAACGGGGCGGCACTGCCCTCCCCGGAAAGGTGGCACTCAAGCTGTGCCCCGGCCTCCTGGGCGTCTGCGCCAGGGGGGTAAAAATCCTGCTCATCACCGGCACCAACGGCAAAACCACCAGCGCCCGCATGGTGGAGCAGGCCTTTGCAGACAAGGGTCTCAACTATTTTGCCAACCGCTCCGGCTCCAACCTCATCCAGGGCATCACGGCGGAGTTTGCCGCCCACGCCACCCTCACCGGCCGGGCCAAGTGCGAATACGCCGTCATTGAGTGCGACGAGGCCGCCTCCAAAACCGTCCTGCGGTATGTAAAGCCGGAGGTCATTCTGGTCACCAATGTCTTTCGGGACCAGTTGGACCGCTATGGGGAAATCACCCATACCCTGGAGAACATTTACCAGGGCATCGTCCAGGCGCCGGAGGCCCGGCTCTGCCTCAATGCGGACTGCTCCCTCACCGCTTCCCTGGCCCGGCGGCTACCCAACGAAGTCATCTTTTATGGGGTCAACGTCCCCGTCTATAAGAACCCTGTCCAGGAAGTCTCCGACGCGGCCTACTGCCTCTACTGCAAGACAGAGTATCAGTATGCGTATGTGACGTATGGCCACCTGGGCGGCTTCGCCTGCCCCAACTGCGGCTACCACCGCCCTGAGCCCCAGGTGGCGGTGACGGCGGTGCTGGAGCAGACCCCGGACAGCTCCACCGTTGCCCTCCGGGCCTGGGACTGGGAGGGACAAGTCCATATCAACCTCCCCGCCGGATACAATATCTACAACGGTGTAGGTGCGATTGCGGCTTTGGAAGCCATGGGCTTCAGCCTGGAGGAGTCCCGCCACGCTGTGGAAAATTTCCAGTGCGGCTTTGGCCGCATGGAGAAATTCTCCCTGGACGGGCGGGATGTGCGGATGATTCTGGTAAAAAACCCCGCTGGCTGCAACCAGGTGCTCAATTTCCTTCTGAGCCTTACAGAACCCGCCCTCTTCGTCATCTGCCTGAATGACAATTATGCCGATGGCACAGACGTCTCCTGGATTTGGGACGTGGATTTTGAAAAGCTCCTGGACATGGGCGATACGCTCACCGGCGTTCTGGTATCAGGCATCCGGGCCTATGACATGGGCCTGCGGCTGAAATACGCCGGCCTGGACGCGGACAAGCTCCAGGTCATCCCAGACTATGACGCCCTCCTGGACGCCATCCGCGGCCAGGAGGCCCCTGTATGCATTATGCCCACCTACACCGCCATGCTGGAGCTGCGGGAAAAGCTGAGCCGCGCCTGCGGCGGCCAGGAATTTTGGGCTTAGAGGGGGTGCCATCCGATGGATTTGAAAATTTGTCACCTGTATCCCGACGTCCTGAACCTCTATGGCGACCGGGGAAACATCATCTGCCTCCGCCGCCGTCTGGCCTGGCGGGGCATTGACTGCTCCGTCACCGAGCTGCCCATCGGGGAACAGGCGGATTTCACCCAATTTGACCTCTTCTTCATCGGCGGCGGCCAGGATTTCGAGCAGGAAGTCCTCCTGGCGGATTTGGCCAGGGGCAAGGCCGCGGAGCTGAAGGCCGCCATTGCCGACGGGAAAACCGTACTGGCCATCTGCGGCGGCTATCAGATGCTGGGCAATTCCTACAAAACCTGGGATGGGCACCAGTGCGACTTCATCGGCGCGGTGGATTTATATACCGTCGGCGCCCGGGAGCGGATGATTGGCAATTACCTGTTCCAGTGCGCCCCGGAGAGCGGCGGCGCCACCGTTGTGGGCTTTGAAAACCACAGCGGCAAGACCTATCTGGGCAGCGGCGTGACCCCCCTGGGGAAAATCATAAAAGGCTATGGCAACAACGGGGAGGACGGCAGCGAAGGGGTGCGTTACAACAATGTCTTTGGCACCTATAGCCACGGCCCCGTCCTGCCCAAGAATCCGCAGCTGTGCGATGCCATCCTGGAGACGGCGCTCCGGCAAAAGGAGCCCGGCGTTTCTTTGGAACCCCTCCCGGACGAGCTGGAGCGGGCCGCCCATGACTATATGGAAAACCGCCTGCGAGCCTAAAAAATTTCCACCCGTTTCTTTCTTCGGTGAAAGAAGCGGTTATAAAAGAGAGTTTTCCCCTTGCGAGGGGACGAAAGCGATACTTTTCTTGCTCCTGCAAGAAAAGTATCCAAAAGAACAGGCCAAAGGG
>CAZRNK010000017.1:0-5623 GCA_964601435.1 uncultured Oscillospiraceae bacterium
CTGACCGCCGTCCCATCTACCCGGAAGTGTTCATCTTGTTATTGCAATTTGCGACGAAAAAATATTTGCCAAATGTGGGATATAGATATAAAATAGAAGAATAAACTGGCAGCAATCCTGTACAGGATTGGGAGAGGAGGACTTCCCATGACTGAAACCTATACCGTTCCCCTGAAAACGATTGTCCGGGAACACGAGTTTACCGTCCTGCACCCTTCCAGTGACTTTGATACTGCGGAAATTTCTTCAGCGGACTTGAACCGGCCCGGCCTCCAGCTGGCGGGGTTTTACGACTACTTCGACCCCTGCCGTATCCAGATGATTGGAAAGGTGGAGACCACCTATCTCATGGGCCTCCCGGCAGAGGAGCGTTATCACCGGCTGGCCCGTTTCCTTTCCTATAAGCCGGCCGCCGTCATTGTCTGCCACGGCTCCGAGACACCGGAGGAGCTTCTGACGCTGGCGGAGGCGTATGACGTGTGCCTGCTGTACACCTCCACTGCCACCTCGGAAATCATGGCCCAGCTCATCGGCACCCTCCGGGGCTATCTGGCTCCCCGCTTCACCCGCCACGGTGTGCTGGTAGAGGTCCACGGCGAGGGAATGCTCATTGTGGGCGACAGCGGCATTGGCAAGAGCGAGACCGCCCTGGAGCTCATCAAGCGGGGGCACCGACTCATTGCCGACGACGCGGTGGAAATCCGCCGCACCTCCCGCACCACCCTGGTGGGCTCCGCCCCGAAAATCATCCGCTATTACATGGAGCTCCGGGGCATCGGCGTGATTGACGTCCGCCACATCTATGGCGTCGGCTCTGTGAAACCCGCCGAGCGCATTGATTTGGTGGTACAACTGGAGCACTGGGATGAAAACAAAAAATACGACCGCCTGGGGCTGGAGACCCATTACACGGAGATGCTGGGCGTCAGCGTCCCCTGCATCACCATCCCCGTGGGCCCCGGCCGGAACCTGGCCGTTATCCTGGAGCTGGCCGCCATGAATAACCGGCAGAAGAAGATGGGCTATAACGCCGCGGAAAACCTGGTGGCCAAACACGACGAGCTCATTGACCTGGGCCTTTCCTATTAAATTTTTGCAATTGGGAGCGACTATGAAACATCTGCAACAAGCCTTGAAACTCCTGCGCCAAAACCTCCCGGAGCTGGAAATCCGCCTGGATGAGCCCATGAGCCGCCACTGCTCCTTCCGCATCGGCGGCCCTGCGGCGGCCATGGCCTTTCCAAAAAGTGGGGAGGAGGCGGAGTTTGCCTGCCAGCTCCTGGCCAGCCTGGAGATTGTCCCCTTCGTTCTGGGAAACGGCACGAACCTGCTGGTCAGCGGCGCCCCCCTGGATTTATTCGTACTCAACACCGCCGGCCTGACGGCACTGGCCCAAGTGGGGGAGACAGAGATTTTTGCCGGGAGCGGTGTCCCGCTGGTCCGCCTGGCCACGTTTGCCCAGGGCCTGGGCCTCAGCGGGCTGGAATTCGCCCACGGCATTCCCGGCACGCTGGGGGGCGCCGTGGTGATGAACGCCGGCGCCTATGGCGGGGAAATGAAAGATGCCGTCACCGCCGTTGACTTTCTCGACAGCGATATGGAGCACTTCACCCTCCCGGCAGCGGAGCTGGGATTTGCCTACCGCCACAGCATTTTCTCCGACTGCGACAGCGTCATTTTGGGCGCCACGCTCTCCCTGCGCCCCGGCGACCCGGCCGCCATCCGGGAGGAGATGCGCACCCTGATGGAGAAGCGCCGCGCCAGCCAGCCCCTGGATCTGCCCAGCGCAGGCAGCACCTTTAAGCGCCCGGAGACAGGCTATGCCGCCGCCTTGATTGACCAGTGCGGCCTGAAGGGATTTTCCGTAGGCGGCGCCCAGGTCTCCCCTAAGCACGCCGGCTTTGTGGTGAACACCGGGGACGCCACCTTTGACAACGTGCTGGCCGTCATGGCCCACGTCCAGGAGACGGTGCTGCGGGAGACAGGCGTCTCCCTGGAGCCGGAAGTGAAAATCCTCCGCTGACCGGGCGTTCTGCCCGGCGCACACCAACCATACCGCCTGCCGGCCTCCCCGGCAGGCGCTCGAGCCGAAAGGTGGGACGTACCATGGAATTTTTGATTATCTCCGGCCTGTCCGGGGCCGGCAAGAGCCGGACGGCAGACATTCTGGAGGATTTGGACTTTTACTGCGTGGACAACATGCCCGTGGCCCTGATGCCCCCGTTTGCAGAGCTGTGCCAGGCCACCGGCGGCCGCTATGAACGGGTGGCCCTGGTCACGGATATCCGGGAACGGGAGAGCTTCAATGAGCTCTTTGCCGCGCTGGACAGCCTTTGGGAGATGGATTTCAGCTACCGCATCCTGTATGTGGAGGCGGACGTGCCCACCATCGTCCAGCGGTATAAGGAGACCCGCCGCCGCCACCCGCTGGCCCAGGAGGGCAGCTCCATCGAGGCCGCCGTGAAGCGGGAGATGGCCCTGCTCTCCGGTGTCCGGGAGCGGGCAGACTATATTTTAAATACGACCGGGCTGACCCTGGGCCAGCTCCAGAGCGAAATTTACAAGCTGTTTGTGGGCGATGACGCCAAGCGCCCCCTGAAAGTGAGCGTCACGGCCTTTGGCTTCAAATACGGTATTCCCCTGGAGGCTGACCTGGTCTTTGACGTCCGGTTTCTCCCCAACCCCTTCTATGTGGCAGACCTCCGGAACAAGACCGGATTGGATAAGGAAGTACAGAATTTCATCTTCAGTTACCGGGAGGCCCGGGAGTTCCGCGCTCTGCTGGAGGAGATGGTGGACTTCCTGATGCCGCTGTATGTAGAAGAGGGGAAATACAGCCTCACCATCGCCGTGGGCTGCACCGGCGGCCACCACCGGAGCGTCGCCGTTGCGGAGAGCCTGACCCGGCACATCGAGGAGCGTGGCCAGAGCGCCAGCCTGGTCTGCCGGGATTTGGACAAATCTGTCTGAAAGGGGGGGCGTACGCAGTGCCAAACCGCAGTCTCTCAGATGCCGGCCCCTCCCCCAAAGTTGTGGTCATCGGCGGCGGGACGGGGCTGAGCACCATGCTCCGGGGCCTGAAACAATACACCCACGACCTGACCGCCATTGTCACCGTGGCCGACGACGGGGGCGGCTCCGGCGTCCTCCGGGAGGAGCTGGGCATGCTCCCGCCCGGGGACATCCGCAACTGTATCCAGGCCCTGGCCAACACCGAGCCCACCATGGAGGCCCTTTTAAACTACCGCTTTCCCGAGGGGAGCCTGAAGGGGCAGAGCTTCGGGAATCTCTTCTTGGCCGCTCTGAACGGTATGAGCGGCAGCTTTGACGAGGCGGTTCTGAAGATGAGCGAGGTCCTGGCCGTCACCGGCCGGGTCCTGCCGGTGACCAACGAAAATGTCCGGCTGATTGCCGACTTTGACGACGGCACCCAGGTGGTTGGCGAGTCTGTCATCTCCAGCCACAAGCATGGGGGCGACCGGCGGATTCGCTCGGTGCGCCTGAGCCCGGAAAATCCCCCTGCCCTCCCTGCGGCCCTGGAGGCCATCCGGGCGGCGGAGATGATTATTCTGGGCCCCGGGAGCCTGTACACCAGCATCATCCCCAACCTGCTCACCGACGGGATTGCCGGAGCCGTGGCCGCCTCAGACGCCCTGCGGGTTTACGTCCTGAACATCATGACCCAGGACGGCGAGACGGAGGGGTACACCGCCTCGGACCACATCCGCGCCCTGGAAAAGCACGCCGGGGCCAAGCTCTTCGACTACTGCCTGGCCAACTCTCTCCCGGCGCCCCGGGAGGTGGTCCAGCGCTACGCGGCGGAGGACGCGGCCCCCATCGTAGTGGACGAAAACGAAATTGAGCGCATGGGCATCCATGTGGAATATGCCCCGGTGGCGGACTGGCAGCCCGGCCATATCGCCCGCCACGACCCGCTGGCCCTGGCCCGGGAGCTGATGCTCCTGTTCCGGGAGAAGTCCCGCACCCGTATCTACCATACGTAACAGCCCAGGCGGAAAAGGCCGCCTTTTGCAAAGGAGCGAAAAACCTCATGTCATTTTCCGCCCAGGTCAAGGCCGAGCTGTGCAAGGCTCCGCTGGACCGCCCCTGCTGCGCCGTGGCGGAGGCCTATGGCGCGCTGCTCTACGGCAACACCTTTTCCGCCGGGGAAATCCGCCTGATTACCGGCAGCCGGGACTTTGCCGCCCGGCTCCCTAGGCTGTTCCAGCGGGCATTTTCCCTGGAATTCGATGTCTTGCCCGACATGAAAAAGAGCGGAAAATACAGCTTTTCCATCCTGGACAGGGGAAAAATTGCAGCGATTTTTGACGCTTTTGGCTATGACGCAGACAGCACCCTGGCACATCATATCAATTTCGGCGTTCTGGAGGAGAACTGCTGCCGCACTGCCTTCATCCGGGGGGCATTTTTGGCGGGCGGGAGCGTCACTGACCCTGCCAAGCGCTATCACCTGGAGCTGGTCACCAGCCACCTGAGTGTCAGCCGGGAGACCTGCTCCCTATTGCTGGACATGGGTTTTTCGCCAAAAGACGCTGTGCGCAAGGGCAACTGTGTCCTGTATTTCAAACTGTCGGAGGCCATCGAGGACTTTCTCACCACCCTGGGCGCCCCCCTCTCCGCCATGGAGGTCATGGCGGCCAAGGTGGAAAAGGACATGCGCAATTCCATCAACCGCCGGGTAAACTGCGACAGCGCCAATGCCGACAAAATTGTCTCCGCCGCCCAGGAGCAGCTGGAGGCCATCCGCCGCATCGAAAAGGGGATTGGCCTGGAAAACCTGGACGAGCGCCTCCAGGAGACGGCCCTGCTGCGCATCGCCAATCCGGAAGCCAGCCTGGCGGATTTGGCCCAGCTCAGCAACCCGCCCGTCACCAAGAGCTGCCTCAGCCACCGCCTGCGCAAGCTCCTCCAATTGGGCCGGGAGCAAAAACTATAGAAAAATAAAAATTGCTGGAGGGAGAACAATGAAGCGAGGAAAACGGCTTGTCCTGCTGCTGATATCGGCTTTGCTAGTCCTATTTTGCCTGCCCGCTGGTGCTGCGGCAGCGGGGCACCCATATACGGATGTAGGCGACGGCGACTGGTATGCCCGTCCCGTAGAACTGGCCTATGAGAGCGGCCTGATGATTGGCATCAGCGATAATGCCTTCGGCCCTGACGAAACCGTGACGGCGGCTCAGGCCATAACCATGGCGGCCAGACTCCATAATCAATACAATCAGGGTGCTCCGTTCGGCGTATCGGACCCCTGGTATCAGGTATATGTGGACTATGCGGAGGAAAACGGTCTGTTGGCTGGACTGGAATTTCCAGACCTGGACCAGCCCATTAACCGGGGTGCGGTAGCCTGCCTCTTTGCCCGGAGCCTGCCGGCGGAGGCCCTGCCAGCGCAAAACACCGTTAATTGGCTTCCCGATGTCACAGACGACCATCCCTATGCCCAGGAAATTTTCACTCTATATCGGGCCGGCGTCCTGGCCGGCAACGACGCCAAGGGCACTTTTGAGCCAGAATCCCTCTTCACTCGGGCTCAGGCCGCTGCAGTGGCGGTACGGATGGTGTTTCCTGAAGAACGCCTGCATTTCCAGCTCAACATTGCCGA